>NZ_JAUFQT010000001.1:365000-572500 GCF_030409905.1 Echinicola jeungdonensis | reverse complement strand
TCAGGTAACTGCCGATGTTAGCCTTTATCAATTATTGTTTTTGGATGAGGATTTGTTTGACTTTGATACGAATTTAAAGGTTAATCCTCCCTTTAGGGGTAAAAAAGAAAGGGCTGCTTTGATCGATGGATTGAAAGATGGAACCATAGATGCTTTGGTCTCCAATCATATTCCTCAGGATTGGGATTCCAAACATATGGAGTTTGACCTGGCATCTTTTGGGATGGCTGGATTGCAAGCTTTTTTACCAGGAATGGTAAAGTTGGAGGAGGAATTAGGCTGGCCGCTCCTCGTGGAAAAAATCACTGAAGGCCCTTCCAAAGTATTAAGGCAAAAAGAGACTAAGTTAGATTCCCTGACCATTTTTGATCCCAATGAAGAATGGGACTTTGATAGGCATACGAACAAATCTCTATCCTTTAATTCTCCTTATTTTAATCAAACCTTAAAAGGAAAAGTAAAAGTTGTGATCAGTGAGGGCAAAATAGAGGAAATCAATGATTAAATATTTCAAGCATTCCTATTTATTTGGCTTGGTAGGGGCAGCCTTGTGTTTATTGGCTTTTTGGGTTTTTCATTGGGTAGACCTTGATCCTGTAGATTTTACCTTGTTTTTTGCCTGTATGATTACCCCAATTTTTGTTTTTGTGGGGATAAAAAACTTTAGGGATACTCAAAATGGGCAGGAATTAGTTTTTGCCCAAGGTATGACCGTAGGTTTCGTGATTTATGGGCTTATTGCAGTGTTGGCATCATTGGGGGTATGGTCTTTTTTGCATATGGACTCCTCTATTTTTATGGAATATAGGACAACAAAGCTTGAATGGTTGAAAAACCAGGAAAGTTATATTTCAGAAAATGTTAGCCCAAAAGCTTTTGAGGATACCTGGGCAGAAAGTGAAAAAATGAGCATTGGAGATATTGCCCTGGATATCTTTTTGAAAATATTTATGTTGGAATTGTTTTTTACCATCATTATTTCCATAATTTTAAAACGAACTAAAAAATAAATTTTCCTATGGAAACCTATGAATCTCCTTCCAGGGCAGCCCTAAGAACCGGCTTGATCATAGGCTTGATCATGGCAGCGGTAACCTTTGTGGTTTATTTTGCCAACCCCACTTGGCTTGTGTCCGGTTGGTATGGTTTTATAGCCTTAGTGGTGTTTTTTGCATTGATCCTTTATTTTGGATTTCAATACAGAAAATTTATTGGAGGGTATATAGATTTTGGTTCTGCCTTTCAGTTTTCTTTTATCACCCTGATCTTTACTGGTATTATTTCCATTTTTTTCAATATTCTGCTTTATAACGTTATCGACCCAAGCCTTCCGGAGGTATTGGCTGAACAACAATTGGAAAATGCCATGGTAATGATAGAGAAGTTTGGGGCTGCTGATACGATGGATTCCGAACAGATTGATCAAATGAGAGAGGGTTTTTTAGAGGGGTTTTCGGTCTGGGGACAAATTAAATCCTTTGGATTGGCATTGATTATTTATGCAATTCTAGCTTTGATACTGGGGGCTATCATTAAAAAGAAAGAAAAAACAAATAGTTAATATTAAACCTTAAATGATTCAAATTTCCGTAATTATTCCTGTATTTAATGAGGAAGAATCCCTTCCCGAACTCATCGAATGGATAAGCCGGGTCATGCAAGAAAATGGCTATAATTATGAGGTGATTTTTATTAATGATGGAAGTTCGGATCGTTCTTGGGATGTGATCAAAAAATTGTCCAAAGAAAATGGACATATAAAAGGAGTAGGGTTTAGTAGAAATTACGGTAAATCAGCTGCATTGGATATTGGTTTTGTAAAGGCCAAAGGGGAAGTGGTCATTACCATGGATGCAGACCTTCAAGATAGCCCTGATGAAATTCCGGGATTGTACCAAATGGTCAAGGAAAATGACTATGATGTGGTTTCTGGATGGAAAAAGAAAAGGTTTGACCCTATTACCAAAACCATACCCTCCAGGTTATTTAACGGTGTCACCAGAAAAATTTCCGGAATCCAACTCCATGATTTCAATTGTGGTTTAAAAGCCTATAAAAATAAGGTCGTTAAACAAATCCATATTTATGGGGAAATGCACAGATATATCCCTTTGATTGCTAAATGGAATGGCTTTACCAAAATTGGGGAGAAAGTTGTAGAACATCGTGCCAGAAAATTTGGTGTAACCAAGTTCGGAATTGAGCGCTTTATCAATGGCTTTCTGGACCTGATATCGGTTTCTTTTGTAAACCGCTATAAAAAGAAACCCATGCACTTTTTTGGAACATTGGGTTCGCTTTCTTTTTTATCTGGATTTTTGATCACCGTATGGTTGGTTTTTGAAAAGATTTATGCCCTGAAAAATGGTCTTTATGTAAGGGAAATTACCGATCAACCTTTGTTTTTTATGGCCATTGTAGCACTGATTGTTGGGGTTCAATTGTTCCTGACAGGATTTATGGCTGAAATGATGATTTCCAGTAAGTCGGAAGGAAATGATTACAATATTGAGGAGGAGTTAAATCTCGAGTCCTGATGTATTTTTCCATTATCATTCCTGTATATAATCGCCCTGATGAAATAAAGGAATTATTGGAGAGCCTTTCCAGGCAAGTCTATCAAAATTTTGAGGTAATCATTGTGGAAGATGGATCCAAAATATCCTGCCGGGAGGAGGTGGAATCCTTTGAGCCCCAAATGCAAATTAGGTATTTTTACCAGGAAAATTCCGGACAGGGATTTGCCAGAAACTATGGGATGGAAAAAGCAAAAGGGGATTATTTTGTGTTTTTTGATTCTGACTGCCTGATTCCTGAAAACTACCTCAAAATTTTAAATCAAGCCATTTTAGAGTTTAACTTGGATGCCCATGGGGGACCCGATGAGGCTTCCGGTGAATTTTCGGCTTTTCAAAAAGCCATCAATTTCAGTATGACTTCATTTTTAACTACCGGGGGCATAAGGGGCAAGGTGGCCGATCCTTCCAAATACCAAGCTAGAGGCTATAATATGGGTTTTTCGCGTGAAGTTTATAATGCTACCCAAGGGTTTAGAGATGCCAATCAGGGAGAGGATATAGAATTAAGTATCCGGATTAAGAAATTGGGATTTAAGTTGCATCTGGTACGGGAAGCATTTGTTTACCATAAAAGGAGAAATGATTTAAAGTCTTTTGTTAATCAAGGCTTTTCATTTGGAGTTAATAGGGTAAATGTCAACCATTATCACCCTGGATCCATTCAAGCTATTCATTGGATGCCTGCCATGTTTTTATTAGGGGCATTGTCAGTGATTTTGGCTTACTTTATTTGTTACCCTTACTTTTTTGCCGGAGCAATGATTTATGGGATTTGGACCTTGGGAGTCTTGGTTTCATCCAGCTTGGAAAATAAATCTTTATGTGTGGGGATTTTATCTATTGCCACTTCTTATGGACAATTATTGGCTTACGGAGCTGGACTTTTATGGGCCAAGGGTAAGGCTCTTGTTTTAAGTACAAAATAAAACTTCTTCCATGTTAAAAGTGATGTTTTGAATGGGATCAGCGGAAACAAAGTTCAAGATATGATGCACAAGACCTACTGAATACCGAGGAATCAATACTCCCTATTATAACCTAAATTCCCCTTCCCTTAAAGTGATTTTTTGTTTTTTCTCCCGAAATTTAATTTGGCATCAATTCCCTTTGGTGCAAAAGAAAATGATTTCTTTTTCCGGCAGGCCGTATTTTTGGATATGGTCTAAGGGGAGGTTTTTGACATAATTGTTTTCTTCCACATTTAAACCAGAAGTGCTTAACCTTTTTGCATAATCCTTCCCATATTTTCGGACATGGTCCCTCTGGCCAAACAATTTTTCCCTTTCTGCTGGATCAGTGATGCTTTTATCCTCTAAAGTTTCCGGGATGTCATAAACCGGAGATTGTACTATTCCCCAGCCGTTTTTTTTCATTACCCTATTGATCTCCCGGCATGCTTGGATGTCATCATCTACATGCTCCATAACATGGTTACAAAAAACTACATCGAAAGTATTGTCCTCAAAAGGGATTTGGTGAACATCCATTTTGACTTTGGCCAATGGTGATTCTATGTCTCCAGTGATGTATTCCAGGTTATCCAACTTTTCAAACCGGTCAATAAAACAGAATTCGGGAGCGATATGGAGGACTTTTTTGGGTTTGGTAAAAAAGTCAGTTTTCTCCCGGAGAAAAAGCCAAATCAATCGATGCCTTTCTAATGCCAGGCATTGGGGACAAAGGGCATTTTCTCTGGCTTTCCTCCCATAAGGCAAAAATTTTTTGAATTGACTATGGCAAATGGTGCATTCAACCCGATCCCCTTTATAAAAAACAGCCAATATCCATAGAAAAAAATGGCTTATTTGTTGTAATAAACTCCTTGGTATATAGCGGATTACAAAACTAATAATGCTTTTCATATTGAGGATCCCGGTTTTTGATGCCGCAATTTAACAATTCTTCGCTCAGTTTTAACAAACATTAATTAATCCTTTAGTTTGAAGTTTTATTTTAATGGCTATATTTGGGTTTCGCTGGAAAGGAAGTTTGTATATATACGTTTAATTTTGTCTTGTAAAATAAAATAATGCCGATCAAGAGGTTTTAAAAATGAAAAAGAATTTACTATTTGTCGTGGCGGGAAGTATAGTAGCTGTGTTGGTACTGTACTTTATTTTTTCTCCCACAGCATCCGGAGATGGTGTTGACATCCTGGTTCCTGTAAAAAAAGGAGAATTTACGGTTGAAATAGCTACAACCGGGGAATTAAAGGCCCTAAGGTCTGTTCAGGTCACTGGGCCCAACAGAGCCAGGGAATTCAGGGTTTACCAAATGACCATAGAAAAAATTGTGGATGAAGGGACGGTGGTGGAAGAAGGAGGTTTTATTGCTTCCTTGGACAAGTCTGAACTTTATGGAAGGATTAGCGATGCCCAGAATAATTTGGATTCTGAGATGGCTCAGTATGAGCAAGCCAAATTGGATACTGCACTTACACTTCGGCAAGAAAGGGACAATATCCTTAATTTGGAGTACAATGTGGAGCAAAAAAAGTTGGTGCTGGAGCAGTCTCAATATGAGCCGCCGGCCACCATCAAGCAAAATGAATATGACCTTGAAAAAGCAAAAAGGGACCTGGATCAAGCCAGGGAAAATTATAAAATCAAATACAACCAGGCATTAGCCAAAATGGCTGAAAGAACGGCCAGGCTTAGAAAAGAGGAGCGGGAATTTAAGCAAATGCAAGACTTGTTGGATGAGTTTACCATTACGGCCCCTCAAGATGGAATGGTGATTTATGAAACCCAACGGAATGGGCAAAAGGTTACAACAGGTTCTCAGATCAGTTCCTGGAATCCAGTGGTGGCTACCTTGCCTGATTTAACCGAAATGCAAAGTATTACCTATGTCAATGAGGTTGAAATCCGAAAGGTAAAAGTAGGTCAGGAAGTTGAAATCGGCTTGGATGCTTTCCCGGAGAAAAAATTCACAGGAAAAGTCACCAGGGTGGCTAATGTGGGGCAGGAACGTCCAAATTCTGATGCCAAAGTTTTTGAAGTGACTATTTTGATCCATGAAAGTGACCCGGTGATGCGTCCAGCCATGACCACCAGCAATACCATAATAGCCCAACAAATTGATGAAGCACTTTTTGTTCCCCTGGAAGCAGTCCATGTGGAAAATGACAGTATCAATTATGTATACCTCAATAATGGGGTGAAGCAGGAGGTTAAATTAGGCCTTTCCAATTACGATGAAGTGATCGTTGATATGGGCTTGGAAGAAGGAGATAAAGTTTATTTGTCCATTCCCGATTGGAGTGAAAAAGACCAGTCCATTAAACTCCTGGAAGCCCTTAATGGCAAGAGAAATGAAAAGCCAGAAGAGGAAACCCAAAGGGATGAAGAGGAAGAGAAACCAAAAAGAAGGGACTCTAGACAAGGAAGAGGACCGGGGCAAGGCCCAAGGGAAAACAGTCCGGGAAATTAATATTTAGTTATGTTTGGATCAAGGCTAATTGCCAATTTCTACATTGCCTTTGAAGCGGTGGTAGCTAACCGGCTACGTTCTTTATTGACAGCTCTTGGGATCATTTTTGGGGTGGCTGCAGTAATTGCCATGATGGCCATCGGAAATGGGGCGCAAAAGGAGATCATGGAGCAAATAAAATTGGTGGGTGTCAATAACATCATAGTAGAACCAATTGTAGAGCAGGTAGAAGAGGAAGTGGATGAAAACTTGGGAGCCAGCTTAGGGGAGGAAAAGAGTAAATTTTCCCCCGGTTTGAGAATGTTGGATGTTGAAGCTGTCAGGGATGTTATTCCAGGTATCCAAAGAATCAGCCCAGAGGTTATTTTAGATACCCATATTGTGAAAAGCGGACTTCGCCGTTCAGCAAAATTGGTAGGAGTGATGCCCTCTTACTTTGATGTGACCAATTTTAAACTGCGGGAAGGCAACATGTTTTCTGATACCAACCTTATCAATGGAGACCCGGTATGTATTATTGGCCGTGGTGTACAAACCAAATTTTTCAGTAAGGAAAATGCCATTGGAAAGCGGATCAAATGCGGTAACCAATGGATGGAGGTGATCGGAGTGTTGGAAGAAAAGATAGTTTCCGATAATAGCATTGCCAAGTTGGGAATACGGGATTATAACATGGATGTATATATTCCTATTCAGACCATGTTGGTCCGTTATAAAAACCGTCAAAAGGTGACTTCAGGTAGTTTGATGAGGGGAGATAATAATAATGGTAACTCCTCTGGCGGGGCAAAGAACTACCATCAAATTGACAAATTGGTGGTGCAGGTAAAAGAAAGTAACCTGCTTAACCCCACTGCGGATATTCTTTCCAGGTTGTTGGAAAGGAAACATTACAATGTGGTGGATTTTGAAATTACCATTCCCGAATTGCTACTAAAGCAACAGCAGAGGACCCAAAATATTTTTAACATCGTCCTAGGGGCTATTGCAGGAATTTCCTTGCTGGTAGGAGGTATAGGCATTATGAATATTATGCTGGCTTCTGTGATGGAAAGGATTAAGGAAATAGGATTGAGACTTTCCCTTGGGGCTAAGAAATCTGATATCGTCCACCAATTTCTGTTTGAAGCCATGATGATAAGTGTTTCAGGTGGTGTCATTGGGGTAATACTGGGAATTGTTTTAGCTAGCATGGTTTCCAGATTTGGGGATTTTCCGACCATAGTAACCATTTCTTCCATATTAGTTTCATTTAGCGTGGCTGCTACCGTTGGATTAATTTTTGGAATAACTCCGGCCAAAAGGGCTGCGAGTCAAGACCCTATAACTTCTTTAAGATATGAATAAATCATTATTGAGATTAGTATTAATTTTCACTGTTTTTAGTGTTCATTTAGGAGCATTTGGGCAACAAAAAATCAGGTATTCCTTACAGGATATCATTGCCCGTGCCAAGTCGGTATCACCGGCAGCCCTAAGTGCTCAAACCAGGAAAGAAAACAATTACTGGCAATACAGATTTTATAAATCTAATTATAACCCTCAGCTGGGATTGAATGGGACCATTCCAAGTTATTCCCAATCCGTAACCGCTGTTACACAGCCAGACGGTACGATTGAGTACAGACAGGTAGAGCAAAACCTGGTGGATATGGAATTGGGACTCCAACAGCAAATTACAGCTACTGGAGGGACTATTTCCGTCAATAGTTCTACCAGCAGGTTTGATAACTTCCTGGCCCAAGAGGGAGAAAATGGTACCCGTTGGAGTGGGGTTCCCGTAAATGTAAGGTTGTCCCAGCCTATTTTTGCTTTCAATCCATTGAAGTGGGACCGGAAAATAGAGCCCCTGAGGTACGAGGAAAGCAAGAAAAGTTATGTGGAAGAAATGGAGCAGATCAGCCAAAGGGCTACCCAGTTGTTTTTTAATTACCTTTTGGCACAAATTCGGTTTGACATAGCCTCCCAAAACAAAAGTAATACGGAGGAGATCTATAAAATAGAAAAAGGAAGGTACAATATCGGAACCACAACGGAGGACCAATTGCTTCAGGTAGAGCTTCGGGTGCTTCAGGCAGAGCAGGATTTGGCTTCAGCAAGATTGGACCTGGAATCCTCTTCCCTCGAATTGAAATCATTCATTGGCTTGAATGAAAGTGCAGAATTTGAGCTGGTATTGCCCGATGATATTCCGGAGTTTAAAGTAGATGTTGACAAAGCTATTGATTTGGCCTTTGAAAACAGGTCTGATGCCGTGGCTTTTAAAAGAAGGAAATTGGAAGCCGAAGCAGAAGTTGCCCGTGCTAAGGGGCAAAGGTTTAATATGAACCTAAATGCCAGCTACGGTTACAATAATGCTGGGTTTAACTGGGCCAATATATATGATAACCCAAATCAACAAGCCGTAGTTAATTTAAGGATTAGCGTACCACTTTTGGATTGGGGAAGAAACAAGGCCAGGATGGGTATTGCCGAAGCCAATCAGGAGCTTGTCAACTATACACTTGAGCAGGAAATCGTCACTTTTGAACAGGAGATCTTTACCAAAGTAAAAAATTTCCAGCAATTAAAGGACAGGATTATGATCAGTGAAAAGGCGGATGAAGTTGCTGCAAAAAGATATGAGATTTCCCGTCAAAGGTACTTGAGTGGTAAGGTAAATATTACAGACTTGAATATAGCCCAGACAGAGAAAGACTCTAACAGGGAAAGGTATATCAGTTCTTTAAGGGAATATTGGGCTGCTTATTATGAGCTGAGACAGTTGACCCTTTATGATTTTGAAAACGATAATTTGCTTTATGATCCGGATTTGGAGGAAAAATAATGAACTATCTCATAAGTGAAAATCACTAAACACCCCCCCAAGGAAAATTCTGTCTGTATTTAGATAGGTGTTGGTGATTCGATATTAGGGATTCGATGATTTGCCCTGATAAGGCAGGTCGAATCCCTATTATCAAATCCCTATTATTCAAAGGCAAGAATAAAATTTTGCTTGTCAATTGTGTGAAACACTTTTGAGTACAGCCTCTTTTTATCTTTACTCTTGATTCTTTACTCTCAAAAATTA
Organism: Echinicola jeungdonensis; assembly: GCF_030409905.1. Taxonomy (NCBI): domain Bacteria; kingdom Pseudomonadati; phylum Bacteroidota; class Cytophagia; order Cytophagales; family Cyclobacteriaceae; genus Echinicola; species Echinicola jeungdonensis. The sequence continues at coordinate 563,416 of NZ_JAUFQT010000001.1, read as the reverse complement.
AGTTAGCATAGCGCCATCTACCTGAAGCACTTGCCCGGAAACATAAGTACTCATGTCAGAGCCTAAGAATACGCAGGCATCAGCCACTTCCTCAGGTTGGCCCCCTCTTTTCATTGGGATGGCATCCCTCCAGCCTTGAACGGTTTTTTCGTCAAGAACATCAGTCATTTCTGTTTCAATAAACCCTGGAGCTACTGCATTACTTCGGATGCCTCTGGAACCCAGTTCCAAAGCTACGGATTTGGTGAAACCAATGATTCCAGCTTTAGAGGCCGCATAATTGGCTTGACCAGCATTTCCTTTTACCCCCACTACAGAGGTGATATTGATGATGGATCCGGACTTTTGTTTCATCAAGGTTCTTGTTGCTGCTTTTACGGTGTTGAAGCAGGATTTAAGGTTGACATTGATCACCTCGTCCCAGGATGCTTCATTCATTCTCATCAAAAGGTTGTCCCGGGTAATTCCTGCATTATTGATCAAAATATCCAGTGAACCGAATTCTTTGACTACATCAGCGACCAAAGCTTCAGCAGCGGCAAAGTCAGACGCATCTGAACGGAAACCTTTGGCTTTGACGCCAAAATCAGCCAGTTCTTTTTCCAAGGCTTGCCCTTTTTCTACACTGGACAAAAAAGTAAAGGCTACATTAGCCCCTTCCTGAGCATACTTTAGGGCAATGGCCCTGCCAATTCCTTTAGATGCCCCAGTGATTAGGGCGGTTTTTCCTGTTAGTAATCCCATATTTGTTTTTAAAGTTTAAATCGGTTAAAGGGTCAAAAATAGGTAATTATTCCAAAATTCTTGCCGAAGAGGGCAAAGGATTGACAGGAGTCTTTATGCTTCCTTGGATTTTTGCCAAAAGATTTAAAATCTTTGAAATAAGGCTTTAAATGGCGATCTAATTGGAAGCCAAATTTTTTTCTGAGCGTATTTATTATAAATTTGCGGGGGATAAAAAAGCTATTTAAAATATACAACATATGTCTTCAACAAAATTTGATGTTATTGTAGTAGGTAGTGGTCCAGGTGGTTATGTGGCTGCCATTCGAGCCTCTCAACTTGGATTGAAAACCGCTGTCGTAGAAGCTGCCGAACTAGGCGGTATTTGTTTGAACTGGGGTTGTATCCCTACCAAAGCCTTGTTGAAAAGTGCACAGGTTTTTGAATATATCAACCACGCAGAAGATTATGGGATTTCTGTGAAAGATCCCAAGGCTGATTTTGGTGGCATGGTAAAAAGAAGCAGGGGGGTAGCCGAAGGTATGAGCAAAGGCATCCAATTCCTGTTTAAAAAGAATAAAATCGAACAACTTTTAGGCTGGGGTAAAGTAAAGCCAGGAAAAAAAGTTGAAGTTGAAGATAAAGAAGGTAAGAAAACCACCTATTCTGCAGATAACATTATCATTGCAACTGGTGCCCGTTCCAGAGAACTTCCTTCCTTTAAAATTGATAATGAAAAAATCATTGGTTACCGTAAAGCCATGACCCTCGACAAGCAGCCTAAGAAAATGGTTGTTGTAGGTTCTGGGGCTATCGGTGTTGAGTTTGCCTATTTCTATGCTGCTATTGGTACTGAGGTAACTATCGTAGAATTTATGGATAGGATTGTACCAAACGAAGATGAGGAAGTTTCCAAGTCTTTGGAAAAAATCTATAAAAAGGCCGGCATGAACATCATGACCAGCACTGAGGTAACTGCTGTGGATACCAAAGGTGATGGCTGCAAGGTAACGGTGAAAAACAAAAAAGGTGAAGAGACCTTGGATTGCGACATTGTCCTTTCTGCAGCAGGTGTTGTAGCCAATGTGGAAAATTGTGGACTTGAGGATGTTGGAATTTTGGTGGACAAAGGCAAGATCCAGGTGGATGAATATTATAAAACCAATATGCCAGGTTACTATGCCATAGGTGATGTGATTCCAGGTCCTGCTTTGGCCCACGTGGCATCTGCTGAAGGTATTATCTGCGTGGAAAAAATCGCAGGCCAAAAACCAGAGCCTTTGGATTATAATAATATTCCAGGTTGTACCTATTGTATTCCAGAAATAGCCTCTGTTGGTTATACTGAAGCCAAGGCCAAGGAAGAAGGATATGAAGTGAAAGTGGGTAAATTCCCATTCTCTGCATCTGGTAAAGCCTCTGCCGCTGGCGCCAAAGATGGTTTTGTGAAATTGATCTTTGATGCCAAATATGGGGAGCTTCTAGGTGGTCATATGATCGGTTCCAATGTGACAGAGATGATTGCTGAAATCGTTGCAATCAGAAAACTGGAAACCACAGGTCATGAATTGATCAAGACTGTCCACCCACACCCAACCATGTCAGAAGCCGTGATGGAAGCTGCCGCTGCAGCTTATGATGAGGTGATTCATTTGTAATTTAAAAGAACTTGTTTTAATATTATAATCACAAGGCTGGAATCGGCCTTGTGTTTTCTTTTTTTTGCCTATACACCAAAATATAATCGCAACTTTTGAAACAAGAACAACTAATAGCAGGAATAAAAGCCAATGACCGGCAGTCCATTGAGTATTTGTATGAAAATTATTCAAGGGCTTTGTTTGCGGTGATTTCCAGGATTATTGCTGACAAGGATATTGCAGAGGAAGTTTTTCATGATGCATTTGTCAAAATTGTTAAGCGAATTGAGGGATACGACGAGTCAAAAGGAAAAATTTATACCTGGATGGCCAATGTTTGCAGGAATGCTGCCATTGATAAGACCCGGTCAAAGGAATTTTCCCAGAAACGAAAGACCAATACCATAGATCATTACGTATATGGCTTGGAAGGTCAGCCCAATACCAAAGAAACTGTGGATGGAATTGGGGTCAAAGAACTCATGGGCAAACTCAATGATGAGCAGCGGTTTGTTGTAGAATGTGTTTATTTTAAAGGGTTTACTCATTCGGAAATATCCGAAGAATTTGATATCCCATTGGGAACGGTGAAATCCAGGATTCGAGCTGCCTTGAATGTATTAAAAAGAAATTTAGATCATATTTAGTGGATACTCAATCTTATATAGCGTCAGGAAAGTTGGAACTTTTTGTGCTGGGAGAACTCAGCCAGGAGGAGAGGGAAGAGGTGCTTGAAATGGCCGGAAAGCACCCTGAAATCAAAAGGGAGTTGGAGGAGATTCAGGAGGCCATGTTTGCTTTTGACAAAAATAGTGGCCCAAGTCCTTCTTCAGAGGTGAAAGGTAAAATATTCGATACCCTGCTTGGGGATGCTGAAAGTAAAAGTGAAACCAAGCCTGTTGACAAGGTTACACCTGAAATCCCCGTTGCAAAATGGAAAGCCTTTGCTGTGGCTGCCACTGTTGCCGCCATTATAGCTACTGCTTTCGCAATTTATTTTGCGGTCCAGTATAACGAGGTGGATGAAAAATTCACCTCCCTTATGGAGGAAAGAAATGTTCTCAGTGAAAAATTGCAGGTAAATGAGACTAAATTCCAGCAAACCCATGAACAGCTTGAGACATTGTTGGGAGGTGATTTTCGTAGGATACCATTGAGTGGATCGTCTTTGGATGTACAGAAAGATGCCCGGGTTGATGTATTCTGGGAACAGCAATCCCAGGAGGTATTTGTAAATGTTAATAAGCTTGCCCAATTGGAAGATGAATTCGATTATCAATTATGGGCGATTGGGGATGAAGGTCCAGTGGGGATTGGCCTAGTGAAAATCGAGGAGGGGATTTCCCTTCAGCAAATGGAATCCGTTGCCAATGCGGGTGCATTTGCAATTACCATTGAGCCCAAGGGAGGAAGTGAAACCCCGACACTTGAAAAAATGGTGGTCATTGGAGAAAATGTTTAATTTACTTGAATAAAAAAGGAATATTAACCCCGTCAAATCAGTTTGCGGGGTTTTTATTTTGCTTAAAATTAATCAATTTGGGTAATAACAAATTGGAAGGATATGGAACTGGAATTATCAACACCAGCCTTGCTTTTTTCTGCCATCACGTTGTTGATGTTGGCATATACCAATAGATTTCTGGCTATTGCCAGTTTAATTCGGGGTTTGCATGACCGACACCTGGAGCGGCCCGATGAAACTCTTATTGTGGAACAGCTCAGAAATTTGAGGAGAAGAGTGTTTATGATCAAAAGCATGCAGATTTTTGGTGTGTTAAGTTTTTTATTATGTGTAGTTTGTATGTTTTTGATTTATCAGGAATTTAAAATGGCAGCTAATATCACTTTTATGTTAAGCATGATTGCCCTTTTGATTTCTCTATTTATCTCACTTTTAGAAATCAACCTTTCTACAAAAGCCTTAAAAATAGAATTGGGAGATTTGGATGAAATGCTAAAAAAATCAGAAGGTGGGCCTTTGGATTTCATGTTTAAAAAAGACCCCAAAGATGAATAGGTCCATATGGATTCTTTAAAATAGGGTATTACCTTTTAATTGATTGGATTCCTCCCGTTCAAACTCTACTTTTGAGCGGAAGATTATGGAAAGTATGTTAAAACCAAGTCTTTCCATTTTTAATGCATAAATTAAAGCTGGCTAACCATGAATCAAACTCCCCTTGCTGAGCGAATGCGGCCTACCCGTCTTGAAGACCTGATCGGCCAATCCCATTTGACTGCTCCCACTACTTTTTTATACCGGGCTATCAAATCGGGCAGTGTGCCCTCTTTGATCCTCTGGGGGCCTCCCGGGGTGGGAAAAACCACCATCGCCAATATCATCGCCAATGAGGTGAAAGCACCTTTCTATACCTTAAGTGCTATCAGTGCAGGGGTGAAAGATATCCGGCAGGTAATTGAAAAAGCGAGGTTCCAACAGGGAGTGGTTTTGTTTATTGATGAGATCCATCGCTTTAATAAATCCCAACAGGATGCCCTATTAGGGGCGGTGGAAAAAGGGATGATAAGGTTGATAGGTGCTACTACAGAAAATCCATCATTTGAGGTCAATGCAGCTTTGCTTTCCCGTTGCCAGGTATTTACCCTCAATGCCCTGGAAAGAGCAGACTTGGAAACCATGGTGAAACAGGCATTGGAAAAGGATACCTTATTAAAAAATAAGCAAGTGGAATTGAAGGAAACGGAGGCCTTGCTGCGCCTTTCAGGGGGAGATGGTAGAAAGCTTTTGAACTTATTGGAAATTGTCATCGATGCAATAGAGGATGACCCCATTGTTATCACCAATGACCTGGTGACGGATATTGCCCAGCAGAGAGTGGCCATATATGACAAATCAGGGGAACAGCATTATGATATTATTTCCGCCTTTATCAAGTCTATCCGGGGCTCTGATCCCAATGCAGCAGTCTATTGGTTGGCCAGGATGATAGAAGGGGGGGAGGATGTGAAATTTATAGCCCGCCGATTGGTGATTTTGGCATCAGAGGATATTGGCAATGCAAATCCTAATGCCCTGCTATTGGCTACCCAATGTTTCGAAGCCGTAAAGATTATAGGTTACCCTGAAGCAAGAATTATTTTGTCCCAATGTGTTACCTATCTGGCCAGCTCTGCAAAAAGCAATGCCAGTTATATAGCCATCAATCAAGCCCAATCAATTGTAAAACAAGAAGGGGATCTTCCGGTGCCTTTTCATTTGAGAAATGCGCCCACCAAATTGATGAAAGACCTTAATTATGGGAAAGATTATAAGTATTCCCATGATTACCCCAACAATTTTGTGGAACAGGAATATATGCCTGATAAGTTAAAAGGGGTCAAGCTATTTGAGCCTGGTCAAAATGCAAGAGAAGGGGATTTAAGAAAAAACCTTCAAAGGCTTTGGGGGAAAAAGTATGGCTATTAGCTCACCTAAAGGAAGCTTATATCATTTATTTAGGCCTCTTTGGGAAATAGACATAATTAACCTTTTAGTGACTTAACTAAAAGGTTAATTTGTTTTTAGGGTACTTTGAAGTAAAATTCAGAGTACAATTTGTGTAAGGAAAAGTACAATTACTGAATTGAAGGGGTTGATTTTTGGGGTGGTTTTGACAATTGGACACACCTGTCCTGTAATCCTTCTTTCCGGCGGTAGTTTTTGTCAAGCAGCTTTGTTGATGGGCGGGGATTCCTGTTGGTTTCTTCGTTTGGCAACTGCTACGGCGTTGGCTGCCATAATGCCGAACAGCACGGCCAGCTTTTCCCTTTTATCTCCCTTTACTCGTATTTTAACCAGTCCATAGTGGTTTTTATGGTTGCCGAAAGCCCCTTCCATTGCCGTTGCCCTTTGTTTGGAGACTTCAGCACTCAGAATCTTTTCGGCTTTGTTGTGCGGTTTGGGGCCTTTTTTGGGGAAGCCGGTGAATATGTCTTTGGAGGTACAATACTTTCTGTTGGCATTGGTGGCATAAATCCGGTCGGCACCCAGCTGGGAAGTCTGTCCGAAAATCCGGGTATGTTTTACCGTGGATATTTTCAACCGGGTACATTCATTGAAGTTGTTGAAGTCCAGTTTATCGATAAATGATAGCCCGCCTGTCTGAAGGATATGGGCTTTCATACCGAACTCCACAGGTTTGTTTTCCTTTCCCCGGACGATCGGCCGGAGATAAGGTTTATGGAGGGAAACGATGCGGTCCTTAAGTTCGGAGGGAGGATTTTCCAACAAAAACTGCTGCTGGACCAAGACTTTTTTGATGGTCTTCAGACAGGCAAAGTCATTTGGTTTAAGCCCCGCCCCTTGATAAAAGTCTAGGATCTCTTGTAACTGGCCAAGTCCTTTTTCCAACAGGAAGACCAGGGATTTTTTCCTTTTGAGGGTTTCCTTAAAGGATTTGCGTCTTTTACGGAAGTAGCCAAGCTGTTTGGCCTTCTGCTCCCTGTATTTTGACCGGGGCCTTTTTATGCCCAATTGTTTACATTTTTTGAACAGTTGCTTTTCAAACACCCACTGGCAGCATTCCCAGAGTAGTTTGGGGTCGGTGGGGAAACGGACATAACTTTCATAACAGGTGGCATCCATTAATAAGACGTGGCTGTTGTCCACATCCTGTTTCCAGTGATCCATTAGTACCTCTTGGATCTGTTCCCAGTGGCAATGTTCCTCGATGTAGGCCCTGATCCGTGTCATAATGGTAAGGTCCCGGATCTGTTGGTCTGCTGCCAATACTTTCCCGCAGAAATACTGAAGGCTCCAGTCGGTATTGAAACGCTCTATCAATTGGCGGTCTGAGGTATTCAGGTAGGCTTTCAAAAACATCAGGGCAAACATGCCCTTGGCACCGAACCACCTTGGGGCACCAGGCCCCTGCAGCTTTTCAGGAACAAGGCTCGAAAGCTTTTCCCATGGCAGGCTGTCATGGATCTGGCCAAGCAAGGAATTCTTGAAAAAGTGATACTTTGGAGAGTATCCGTCAAAGTCTTTGAAAATAGGGAGCTGTATGGTATCTTTCATAGTATTTTTGTCTGCAAACAAAAAATACGAAAAAGAAAACCCCGGAAAAAGCCCTTTTGGACGATTTTCGGGGTTTTTGAGTTATTTTTTCGCAACCCTGTTTATTAAGAGTCAGTGATTTAGCTAATTAACAAGAAGCCCTATTTAGTTCAGAGCAAAAAGGCTTCGGTGAAATTTTGAATGTAAAAATTCTTATTTCAACATTCCTCATTATAAATTAATCTTTACCTCCACCCTGCGATCTTTCGGGTTGGCTCCTTTTTGAGGGCCCCTTATTATTTTGCCTCCTGATTCGGTTTGGATTTGGGAAGGGGAAATTCCCAATTCCTGAATTAAATATTCCATTAAATGGTCAACCCTTTCCTGTATCAATTTTAGGTTATAGGATAAGCTGCCTGTATTATCAGCATAACCGGTTAAAAATATATGCTTATCAGGATATTGGTTGATGTATTCTGCTATTGGATTAAGTTTTTCCAATTCTTTTTGGGAGGGATCGGATTGGTTAATATCAAAGTAGATATCAACAGTAGATGGGATGGTGATACTTTTTCCCGGAACTTCCAAATACACCGTATCCCGAGTGTTTATTGATTCAGGGGGAATAAGGGTTTTTTCCCTAGAAACTAAGGTGTCCGTGGAAATGGTGTCCAAGGCTGCATTATCAAGGCTGTCTTTTTTTATTGGTTCCTTTTTTTCTTTATTATCAAAAATCTGTGCAAGGTTAAGTCCCAAATTTGAAAGCCCAAAAATGGTGGCTGCCCTGTTACTGTTTTCATAATCTCGAGGGGAATCTTCTTGGATTTCCTGGGAGGGTAATTTGGAAATGTCAAGTGAGGTTTCCCTGTCTCTGGAAGCTGACTGACTTTCAGTCCTGGAACTGGACCGGTTGCCCCGGTCTGAAGAACGTCCACTAAATAACCGGATAGGAAACCTGGACTTTTTTTCATCATCCTCTTCCGTTTCAACAACCTCTTCGGAGAATTCCTCAGGTTCCAGGCTTTCACTTTGGACTTGAAGTCCTATCAAAACCTGCAAAAGAGAATCTGTTTTGGATGACCTTGGAGGTTCCTGAATTTCACTGTAAGTCATAAGATTTTGGCTTGGCCGGTATTCCTTGGGAGTTGGGGAAGGGGGAAGGCTATCAGGTGTAATGGCCATTTTTGAAGAAGGTGGTTCAAATAAACCCCTGTTCCAGATTATTGTGCTGTCTTGTGTAATTGGAAGGATATTGGTAACCCATTGGAATTCATGAAGAATTGAGAGGCTGTCTAATCCACTTTTTGTTGATGCTAAAATTTGTTTTTTTTGTTCCAATGCTCCAATGCGAAATTCCACTGCATTGGCCTTTTGGGACAGGCTGTCAATTTTTTTCTGGCTATTTGATTTTAGATCGTTGATGGTTTCCAGACGTTCTTTCTTAACGCTTCCGGAAAGCAAGGTGTCCTGCTGAATTTGTGAACTGCTGAGTTCATATCGTTGTAAACTGTTTTCTTCCGCCAACATGCTTTCATTTATCCGGTCTAAATTTCGTTTTTGTTCCAGAATAGATAAATCGATTTGAAGGGTGTCCAGACGGTATTTGAGGTTTTCTAAGGTTGATATTGAGGGCCAATTAATAAAGGTATAATTGAAATTATTGGTCTGTTCCCGGACGGACTTTTCTTCCAAACTGTCGATTTCGGCTTTAGGAGTGGTTTTTGCTAGAGACGTGGAAGGATAAGAGTTTTTCCTTGAAGAAACTGAGGAAGCATTAAAGGTTTTTTTGTTGGGAGAAAAATTGATTTTTAATCCAGCTCCATGGTAGATATACCAATCATTGGCCCCATCCCGGTTCCCCCGGAAAGGAGCAGAGGGATCAATGGTATTGGTGCCGGGGTGAGCTGCATAGGCTTGGAAATCATTTTCATACTCTTCACGGTAAGTTTCGCTTACATCATCCAGATAATCTGTAAATGCATGTTTAAATTCACTTTGGACAAATAATTCAAGGTTATTGCTTAGCTTAAACCTTATTCCCAAGCCCAACTGTGAGTACAAATTATCCAGTTCATACCCCCCCGGCCTTTCTGTATTTAATTGGGGGAGGGAAGTTTCATAGGTTCCATCAGGAATTAAATTGATTTGGCTATAGTCGTACTGATTTCCCTGTGCATCCAAAAGGTCTCCTTTGACATCAAACCAAAGACCTCCAAAACCCAATGTCAAATAAGGGGCGATAAATGCATTTCTGCTAAGCAATTTGTCATTGTCAGTTTTGAAGACCAGCGACAAACCTGCATCCCAAAGGGTAGTTTGGAAATTTAGGGCCCTGTCGAAATGGGGGCTTTCCATCAATAGATTCCCTCCGGGATCCATGTAACGGTCTGACATGGCAAATTGGTAACGGCCTATTTGCAGCATCAAGCCAGTGGTATTGGTCAACCGGGTTTCTAAACTCAACTGACCGGACCAATCATTCCTGTAATTTTTATTCCATTGATAAAGTTTGAAAAAATCATCCCAATCATCCCAACCCTGGATAGTATGGGGGGTTAGGTCTCCATAATAATTGGTATACCCCCCGCTAAAGCCAATCCTCCATTTGTAATTTTGCAATTGGGCATTGGCCAGGGGAGATATGATCAGAAAAAGCAATATGAGCCAAATTCTTTTCATCACCATTATCATTTATCATGTATGCCTAACCAGAGGTCAAATTCCAAACTAAAACCAATAAAGGGCTGGATGTGAAAGTTTTTTTCTGATTCATTTAAAATTTCTGAATTTATGGCTACAGCCCCTGCGTTGAACCGAAAAACCCGGAATAACTTGTATCCCAGCCCTGCATAAAAGGGAAGTCCAATAAAGGGGCCGGAGAGTTCTATTCCTTCACTTGAGTCAAAATTTTGAAGAAAAACTCCGGCAGAAAAACTGGCATTCCCAAGAAATTTGGTAAATGTCTTATTCCCCAGAGGAACTGAAACTCCTGCAAATGGCCCATTGAAATATTCAGTCTCGCCAAATTCCCTCTTGATGGCAAATCCCCCATAGCCAAAGTTTAGAGGTAAAGTGCTCCGTTTTTTTTCAGTTGGGTAAGCCCTGATATTTCTGATATCCACCAGGGATAGCATTTGACCAGCCATGTATTGTTTGGCTTCAGATTGTAATAATAATATTAGCTCCTCAATATATTTGGATGCGTAAAGGGCCCGGTTATTGTCCCGACTATCTTTTTTTTTCCCTATGATATTAAACCGTGCCCTTCTAAGCTTTAATTCATCCTTTTGTTTCAGTTTTTGCCGGACTACATCACTGAAACCTTCAAATTCCTGCCCAATAAAATGCTGATAATTTTTGGTGCCTTCCTGAACGATTTGTTTTAATTGGGTCATCATGACCTTATCACTATTTAAAGATCGGATTTTACCCCTGGAAACTTCCATATTGGCCCGGATGTAGCTTTCTAAATTAGATGAAATACTACTTTTCAGGTCATCCATTTGACCTTGGTCGGCCCTTTCATAAAAATAAAATGCAACGGTGTAATTTTCATTGCTTCTTAAGGGCTCGGCAATGAAAATTTCATATTCACTCACTGCAAAGTCAAAGGGTTTTTTCCAGTAATATTCTTCAGCTTGAAGAGATGTCTTGGAGGACCTATAAATTTTGGCAGTAACCATTTCAATGCCACCAGGTAGGCGGCCTTTGATGTAAAATGGTTCCTCTGAGGGCAGTGGATTCCCTTCGTTAATTTGGCCTTGGGGAACATTATAATAAACTGATTTGATTTGGCCTAAAACGGAACTGCTAGTAAAAAGAATAAGCCCCAATGAAAAGAGTAAAACGTGTTTCATGGCGGGATATGTGGCTTTAATTTTCCTTGTTTTTACATAGGAACAACTATACTTGATGAATGTTTGCTTTTATTTGGTATTAAATTACCAGATAATTTTTGTGCAACATTCTAATAATCCCTTAGAAGAAGGAAAAAGGATGAATTTTTCTATTTGAATTAATAAAATAAAGTAGGAAAAAATATGATTATTTCCTATGCTTTTCTGTTTTTTCATTCATGGTAACGTCGGCTTCTTTTCGGATTTGCATCCGATAATAAACCAGGATTTCTTCTGCTCCTGCTTCCAATACTGCACTTTGTGCTTTTCTGGCAACTTCATGCAGCAAATCTTCAGGGCCTTCCATCACCGTTTCAAAAGGAGTGATTTCGAATTTAACACCAGCAGCTTTAATTACTTCGATAGCAGCATCCACCAGGTCATAGCTATGGTGGTGTTTGCTTTTGGGGACGATTTGTAATCCTAGGTTTATGGTTTTCATTTTAATTGGGTTAATTGTTCGTCTTTAAAATTTTTTGAAATATATAAACGTGGATACTTCCTGTTAAAAATAAGACTAAAAAATGAGGAGTTAAAGGCCTTAAAGTGGCCTTTAACTATTGAATTGGCTCATGGTCATATTGATGCCAATAGTACAAAAACCATGTATCATATCAATGGCTTTATCCATAAATGAAGGCAATTCATCAATTTCCTTTTGGCTCCATCTCCCCAATACATAATCAATTTGTTTCCCTTTGGGAAAATCATCCCCAATGCCAAATCTTAATCTGGGGTAATTTTGTCCCCCCGTGAGGGTCTCGATATTTTTGAGGCCATTATGCCCGGCGGAGGAACCTTTGGCCCTAAGCCTTAATGCTCCAAAAGGTAAAGCTACATCATCCACCACTACCAGAATATTTTCCTTAGAGATTTTTAATTCTTTCATCCAGTAATTGACGGCCTTTCCACTCAGGTTCATATAAGTTGTAGGTTTGATCAGGTGGATTTGCCTGCTTTTGAATTTGTAATCAGCAGTAAATGCCAGCCTATTGCTGTTCCAGGAGGCTCCCATTTTGTCTGCCAGGCGGTCCAGGGTCAGAAAGCCCACATTATGCCGGGTGAGTTCATATTCAGGGCCAATATTTCCAAGGCCAATGATCAGGTATTTCATGAAATCTTAGAATAATATTAATCACAAAAATAAAAAATCCTGTCAACACGAGGCTGACAGGATTTTCTGTATCATATTTCAACCGTATTATTCGGTTTCTTCTTCAGCAGTTTTCTTACCTCTCAAGGCTCTTGGGATACCGATGGTGGCAATAGAGACACTTGGATGGGTAACGATTTCTACTCCCTCCACTTTCACATCTGCAACTTTGGCAGATTTACCGAGCTCAAGGTTGTCGATGGAAACAGGGATGGTATCAGGGAAGTCCTTGGCCAAACCTTTTACGGTAAGGGTTCTGGTTTTGATTTCCAACTTACCCCCTTTGATGATACCAGGAGAGTTACCATAGATTTCCACAGGAATATCCATTTTGATGGCTTTGTCTTCGCTGAAAGCCAGGAAATCTGCGTGTAACAATACCTCACTAACAGGGTGGAATTGAGATTCACGCATTACGGTTTTGATTTTTTGACCTTCGATGTTAAGGTCTACCATAAACTTCTCTGGAGAATAAAGCAATGGCTTGAAAAGAATAGCTGGTGCATAGAAGTGGATTTGCTCGTCAATACCGGGTCCATAAACTACGCAAGGAACATTTCCTTCTTCACGGATCTGGTTCAGTTCCGCTTTTTCGAGATTTGCTCTTTTAAACCCTATAATCTCAATCGATCTCATAATTTTAATATTAAATTGTATATATAATTGAAAGTTCTAATTAAATGAACAAAGCACTGATCGAGTCATTACCAGTGACGGCATGAATGGCCTTGCCAAATAGTTCGGCAACGGTTAGTACTTTGATTTTTGAAGAATTTTGTTTCAATGGAATGGTATCCGTGATTACCAGTTCTGATAAAACAGAATTTTCAATGTTTTCATATGCCTTACCGGAAAGGACCCCATGGGTAGCAATGGCTCTTACCGAGTTGGCACCCTTGTCCATGATTATTTGGGCTGCCTTGCACATGGTTCCGGCGGTGTCCACCAAGTCATCTACCAATACAACATCCATCCCTTCAACATCACCAATTATCTGCATAGAAGCGACTTCATTGGCTCTCTTCCTGTGTTTGTCACAGACTACCATTTCTACTTCAAAGTGCTTAGCATAAGCCCTGGCCCTTCCAACTCCTCCTACATCTGGGGAAGCAACCAAAAGGTTTCCCAAATCAAGGCTTTTCAAATAGGGCACAAAAATAGCTGATCCGTCCAAATGATCCAAGGGAATATCGAAAAATCCCTGAATCTGACCGGCATGCAGATCACAGGTCATGATCCTGTCCGCACCAGCGGAAGTAAGCATATTGGCAATCAACTTGGCTGCAATGGAAACCCTGGGGCGGTCTTTACGGTCTTGCCGGGCATATCCAAAATAGGGCAGGACAGCACAAACCTTGTAGGCACTGGCCCGCTTTGCCGCATCGATCATCAAGCAAAGCTCCAGTAAGTTATCTGCGGTTGGGTTTGTTGACTGAATCAAAAAAACACTACATCCCCTCACTGATTCGTCATAACTGGGTGAAAATTCCCCATCACTAAATTTTGATAAAGTTAACTGGCCTAAATCCTGACCGTAATTTTTTGCAATGGATTCCGCAAGGTTCCTGGAGTTGGTACCGGAGAAGAGTTTTACCTCTGTCATGTTGTTATGCATTTTACTTTGGGGTTCAGCGTTTTGGTAATGAACCACAAATGTATAAAATTTTGCTGAAACTGATGAGAAAAAGAAATGGGATGTGTAAGAACCGTTATGTTGTGGTCAAATTTTACTAAAGACTTTGAATAGAATATTTTTTTATTATAAAAAAATCTGTGTTTTTGTTCAAAAAAAGAAATCCGATTTTGTATCGTACTTAAAAGGATCCTGATGTGGTTCTTGATAATCTGCCCTGTCTGGCAGTTTTTACAGAAGATCGTGACTTAATTTTGATTGACTTCCCATTGGTAAATAATTACCGATACTTTATTTTTTGTCTTCTTATCAAAAAGTGAATAATCAGGATTCTTATCTTATAATTTATACTTTCAATAAAGGTGAAATTTCATTGTTAGTCTGGTTAGAATTAAAGTTTTTTAAATTAAACCCTAAGTTACCCCAATGTTATTATAGTGTTAATCTTTACGTTCCGCCAATTTCCATATCTTAAAATTGGTACTTTTGCAAAATTCAAAGGGAAAGCTTGTAGGGAGACAAAGGGTTTGAAATCTTTATTTAGCAGGGAGGAAGATTTTAAAATGTTTTGGATTCAACATCAAGCTTTCCTGCAACCTTTTCTGGTTGTTTAAAAAATATTTAATTAAAAAATTGCTGTATGATGATGAACAGAAGAGCATTTGCTGTTTTGCTGGGCTTGTTATTATCTTTTAACACCTGGGCCGGTTCAAAGGAAGGGGAGGCGGAAAATGACTCCACTAAAATCAACCTGGAATATGGTTCAAAAGGCTTTCAAATGACTACCTCGGATAACAAGTTTCAACTGAATATTCGCGGTAGGCTTCAATTTAGGTATACCACCCCTTTTGAAGATGATCCAGTTACTTTTGAAGATCTTAATGGCCCCACGAAAAATTCCCTAAATATTAACCGGGCCCGTTTGAAAATAGGTGGTCATGCTTACAAACCTTGGTTAAAATATTATTTTGAGTATGATTTATGGGCCTCCCGGGTTTTGGATTTTCGGATTATGGTTGAAAAGTGGCCGTGGTTGAATTTCAAAATTGGGCAATGGAAAGTTGAGTATTCCAGGGAGCGTTCTGTTTCCAGTGGAAAACAACAAATGCTGGAAAGGTCTATTATCAACAGACCATTTACCGTAGACCGACAGCAAGGGATGACCGTATATGGCCATCTTGATGGTGGAGGCTTAGCCAATTTTGATTATAACTTGTCCATGCTGACTGGAAGCGGCCGTGGTGGAGGAGAAAACGATGATAGCAAATTGATGTATGTAGGAAGGTTGCAATGGAACGTTTTGGGTGATGGAGTGCCCATTTCAGGATCTGATCTTAATCATGTTAAAAATCCATTGGCATCCATTGCTTTTGCAGGAGCTACCAATACCAGTCCATATACCCGTTTTTCCTCCTCAGGAGGGGGTAGTTTGGCCGGGTATGGAGAAGGAGTGCTAGGACAATATAGTGTCGATCAGTGGCTTTTTGAAACTGCTTTCCAATACAAATCCTTTAGCTGGCACAGTGAATACCACCAAAAACAGGTACAGGATAATGTAAATGATATGGTTACCAATTTGGAAGGCTTTTTTGGACAGGGTGGATATATTTTAAATCACCAGGCAGCAAAAGAAAATAATCCCCTTTATGAAGTTGCTGTCAGGTATTCCCAATACCGTCCTAATAAGGCGATCACCATGAATAGAAAAGAAGAATATGCATTAGCTGTCAACTGCTTCTTTAATGGGCATAAGAATAAGTTGACCGGGGATGTGACCTATTTTGAGTTTGATAATGAAATTGCTGCACAGGAATCAACCGGCTGGAGGTTTAGATTGCAATATGATATTTCATTTTAGGGAAAGTTGAAAAAAGAAATCTTGAAGTTGGTTTATATTAGCCCAAGAAATTAAAATGGTCCGCTGACAATAAACCTCTGGCCAATTTAAGTGGGTAGTTGTTTTGGGCTGAACTATTGAGATTTACAGGAAAAATCAGCGGAACTTAAAAAAACACCTAAGGAGATGGATCCCTTAGGTGTTTTTTTTTAAGCTTTTTCTAGAGCTGCAGATTCAAAGATTTCTGAATATTTGATGTCCTCCTTGAACCAGGTGCATTGGAGCTTTTCTTTATCATAATTGTTTTTGTAGGGGTTCCATTGGAATTCTTCCACAGTCATTTTTGGTCCTCCGGATTTTAATTTAACAATGTCTCCTTTTTTGAATTTTTCCATTTAATGTGGTTTTTGATGGTTTTTTCAGTTTCACTGAGGAGGAAGCCGTAGGTGATTTGACGTTCAACCTCCCTTGTTGAGATTTAAAATACAAAATGGTTTCAAGAATTCAAATGGAAAAGGAGGTAGGTAGGAGGATTCTGATATTCTAATTTGTTATTAATGCCGACTGGAGGGGATCAAGCTTAAATGGCGTGGGATGATTTTCTAAGGAAGTCGAAAAAAATTGTGAGTTTATCGGTCAATAGAGGCGGCCATATATTTTTCTGCCTTTTTTTAAAAAAAAATACCTGGGATTTGTGGTGTCAATATTTAATTGACATGGGGTCCTGGGAAATTTAATGCAAGCAATTTTTTGTTGAAATGTTCTATCCCAAGAGGGTTTCTAATTGGGATTGGAAGATGGACAAGGTTCAATAATCAGGCATAAAAAAAGGAGCGAATTTTCGCTCCTTTTTTTGTTTCTGTTGACCCACTAGGGCTCGAACCTAGACTCTTCTGAACCAAAATCAGACGTGTTGCCAGTTACACCATGGGTCAATAATAAAGTGCTTTGTTTGGTTTAAGGCGTCGTTTCCCTTAATTGTGGTACAAATGTAGGGCTCTTTTTTTGTAATGCAAATACTGCTTTAAACTTTTTTAAAGTGGTTTTGCTAACTTCCTTGTTTTCAGTTGGAAAAAATTCCCGGTTTTAGCCGGGAATTTTCTGATTATTTTAATGGTGGCTTTCCACCCATTTTCTTGCATTGACAAATGCCTCTACCCAAGGGGTGATTTCTTCACTTTTCCTTCCAGCAGGATAGTCCGGCCAGTTCCATGGGAACAAGGACCGCTCAATATGGGGCATTATAGCGAGGTGCCTTCCATCCTGTGAGGCTAAACCTGCTACGGCATGGTCAGATCCATTAGGATTGCCCGGATAAGACTCATAACTGTAAGTCATTCCAATATTATATTCCTCTTTGGCTTTTGGCAGGGAGAACTTGCCTTCCCCATGGGCTACCCAAACACCCAGCCTTTGGCCGGAAAGGGAGCTAAACATTACCGTGTTATTTTCCGGGATATTGACATTCACAAAAGAGGACTCGAATTTATGGCTGTCATTGTGCAACATCTTAGGCTTTTGGTCATGACGACGGTTGATCAAGCCTAATTCCACCATAAGCTGGCAACCATTACAAACCCCTAAGCTTAGTGTGTCAGGGCGCGCATAGAAGTTATCCAAGGCTTTTTTAGCCTTTTCATTATAAAGGAAAGCTCCTGCCCAGCCTTTGGCAGATCCCAGTACATCGGAATTGGAGAATCCTCCAACAAATACAATCATCTGCACATCTTCCAGGTTTTCTCTTCCAGCAATCAGGTCAGTCATATGGATGTCTTTCACATCAAAGCCAGCCAGCCAAAGGGCATAGGCCATTTCCCGGTCTCCATTGACACCTTTTTCACGGATGATGGCTGCTTTGGTACCATTTGCTTCCTTTCGGAAAGGGTTAAGGCTAAAGTTATCCAATAAACCTTCCCATTTCTCGTCAAAATTATAGGTGAGGGGCTGTGATTTGTAATTTTCAAACCGGTCAGCTGCCAGTTTTTCCCCGCTTTGCTTTTTATCCAACAGGTAGGAAGAGCGGAACCAAGTGTCCCTGCAGTTTTCCACTGGAAGGCTAAGGTTCAATCCATCAAGGGTTACCTTGCTGTCCATGGTTACTTCGGCAATTGGGGTATAGTTAATGCTGTAATTTTCAAGTACATCCTTTACCTCATCTGCATTTTTTGCCTGAATAATCACGCCTGGATTTTCAGCAAAAAGGGCTTTGATTAGGTCTTTTTCCTTAAGATTTTCCACTTTGACATTCAAACCACAATTGGTGGTTGGGAAGGTCATTTCAAGTAAAGAAGTAATCAAACCACCTGCAGAGATATCATGTCCAGCAAGGATGTCCCCATTTTCAATTAGGTTTTGGATTACATTGAAAGCCTTGGCGAAATATTCACTGTCCACAACAGTGGGGGGAGTGGTGCCAACCGTATTAATGACTTGGGCAAAGCTACTTCCGCCCAGTTTAGCTTTATCTTTTGAAAAATCAACATAGAATAGCTGTGTCCCTTCTTCCGGCTTGATATCTGGTGTGATGGTCTTTCTGACATCGGAACATTCTCCCACACTGGAAATTATAACGGTTCCTGGTGAAAATACAGTTTTACCATCCGGATATTTTTGGGTCATCGAAAGGGAATCTTTCCCGGTAGGGATATTGATGCCTAATTCAATAGCAAAATTACTTACTGATTCCACTGCTCTGTATAATCGGTCATTTTCACCTTCATTTTTGGCAGGCCACATCCAGTTGGCACTAAGGGAAATTCCCTCCAAGCCATCTTCAATTGGTGCCCAGATCAAATTGGTCAATGCCTCAGCAATGGCCAGTCTGGAACCTGCTTCCGGATTAGCAAGAGCAGCAACGGGCGCATGGCCTATGGAAGTGGCAATTCCTTTGGTTCCAGTGAAATCCACCGCCATTACAGCCACATTATTCAATGGTAATTGGATAGCCCCGGTAGTTTGTTGGGTAGCTACCCTTCCTGTTACAGAGCGGTCCACTTTATTGGTCAGCCAGTCTTTACAGGCAACAGCTTCCAACTGAAGGACCTCCTGAATATATTGGCTTAAAAGACTTGATTGGTATTCTGGTTCCTTAAAGTTTGTATTGGTACGCTGATCTGTAAGGACTGTTTTTGGGGAGCTTCCAAACATATGGGAAAGATCCCAGTCGATCGGCTTTTCCTTGGTGATTTTATTTTCAAATTTGAAATGCATGTCGCCGGTGGTTTCACCAACCACATAGAAAGGAGCACGTTCTCTTTCGGAGATTTTTTGAAGTGTATCCACATCTTTTTTATGGATGACCAATCCCATCCTTTCCTGGGATTCGTTGCCGATAATTTCCTTGGCAGAAAGGGTTTGGTCACCAACAGGTAATTTGTCAATATCAATGGACCCACCTGTCTCTTCAACCAACTCAGAAAGACAGTTCAAATGACCGCCAGCTCCATGGTCGTGGATGGAAATGATGGGGTTGTGTTCATTTTCTGCCATGGCGCGAATCACATTGGCCACCCTTTTCTGCATTTCAGGATTGGATCTTTGGATGGCATTGAGTTCAATGTGGTTTGCAAATTCCCCGGTGTTTACCGAAGAAACTGCACTTCCACCCATGCCAATACGGTAATTGTCCCCGCCCATAATGACTACTTGGTCTCCTTTAACTGGGGTGTTTTTTAAGCTGTATTTTTCACGGGTAAATCCTATCCCTCCAGCCAGCATGATCACTTTGTCATAACCGTAATGCTTATCCTCCTCTCCATGCTCAAAAGTCAATAAACTTCCGGAAATCAGGGGTTGGCCAAATTTGTTGCCAAAATCACTGGCCCCATTGGAAGCTTTGATCAGGATGTCCATGGGCGTTTGGTATAGCCATTTTCTTTCTGGGAGGTTTTTTTCCCAGGTCCTTCCTTTTTCACTTCTTGGGTAAGAAGTCATATAAACCGCAGTTCCGGCCAATGGAATAGAAGCAGTTCCTCCTGCCAGACGGTCCCTGATTTCCCCACCTGAACCGGTGGCGGCGCCATTAAAGGGCTCCACAGTAGTGGGGAAATTGTGGGTTTCGGCTTTTAGGGAAAGAACAGTATCTATAGATTCCGGGGAAAAATAATCCGACTGGTCCTGCCTTTTGGGGGCAAATTGCTGGGCTTTAGGACCTTTGACAAAGGCAACATTGTCCTTATAGGCTGAAACAATCCGGTTAGGGTGTTTGATCGAAGTCTTTTTGATCAATTGGAACAGGGTGTCTTCCTTTTTCTTACCATCGAGGATAAAAGTACCATTAAAAATCTTATGGCGACAGTGCTCAGAATTTACCTGGCTAAATCCAAACACCTCACTATCGGTCAAAGGCCTGCCCAATTCTTTGCTCACTTTTTCCAAATAACTGATTTCTTCCTCACTTAACGCCAGCCCTTCCTGTTGATTGTAAGCTTTGATGTCAGTAATAGAAATGACCTTTTGAGGTTCTAGATCTATAGTAAATATATCCTGATCGAGTCCTTCATAAACCACCTGCAACATGGGGTCGATAGGACTGTCTTTTTCAATTCGAACAAATTCTTCAATTCTCAGCAAACCTGGGATGCCCATATTGGTGGCTATTTCCACCGCATTGGTAGACCAAGGGGTAATCATTTCTTTTCTAGGACCTGCAAAAGTTCCGGATACCTGTGGTTCCTTGAGTTGTTCGGCCTCACCAAAAAGCCAGGTTAGCTTCTGCAGATCTTCCTGGGTCAATGGTTGTTTGCTATGTAAAGCGTAGATGATGTTTTGTTGAGGAGATTGGAAAAAGAGAATCATGTCCTTGTTTATTGGATGATCGTTTAATTAAGCAGCAAAGGTAAGCAAATGCTACCAAAGAATAAATTGATCATTAATTTTGCCCCTTATTTTTTTCGTTATTGTTAAATGAGAAGTAATTCTGATGAGAAGGAAATCCAAAATGAGGTCGAAGAATGAGGTTAAAGTCCTTATATATTAAAGTATTAATTGAAATTGGTTGATTTTTTTTGCAACAAGTACTTTCCGTTTTGAATAATTAAAAGCAGTTTGAAAGGCAATAGCTCAGAAATAGCAATCATGTCGATGGCGCTTGAGGGAAAAATTTCGGTGATTTCCCAAATGGAGCCCTTTTGGAATTAGGTTCTTGCCTATCCAAGCCAACTAACGATGCTTGGAAAGATGAAACATTAAGGTGGGAAATTTTTTGTGGCTTTGATTTAGAAATAGCCTGCTATTGATAGAAGGTTTTTTCAAGAAAATATCATCCTAATTATTGTTGATTTGATTACAAAAATGTCGAATAGCGAAGTTTTTAACCTTATGTACATAAGCTATTAATCTATCATTTAATGCAATTAAATAGGTGTTTTTATTGTCCACTTAAGCGCTTAACTTGTTGGTTGGTTGATTAAGGTGTTGTAATATAGGAGTTTATGAATCTTCGGATCCGAAAGAAAAAATTGTTAATTCTTGGAAATAAACGGTTGGAAACTTTGAAAATTTTTAAAGTTTCCTGAGTTTTGCCATGATTAATTAATGGATTACGAATTGGAGACGCGAGAAAAGATTATTGAGGTGGCCGTGGATCAATTTACCCGTTTGGGCGTAAAGTATGTGACCATGGATGATATTGCAAGAATGGGCGGTGTATCAAAAAAGACCATTTATCAAGAGTTCAGAGACAAGGGGGATTTGGTTTATGAAGCTTTTTCGCAGGCTTTAAAGGAAGATAAACAGGTTTTTTTGAGATTGGTGGAAGAAGAGCCCTGTCCAATCAAACATTTTGTAAAGATGTCCTCTTATATCCGTGAGCGTTTTTCCCAAATAAACCCATTGGTGCTAGGGGAAATTCAGAGGTATTATCCTAAGAGTTGGGCCTTATATGAGGATTTTAAGGAGAATTGTGCAGTCAAGGGAATATTGGATATTCTGAAAAGAGGACAAAAGGAAGGTTTTTTTCGTCCTGAATTAAATATGGAAATTTTGGCCAATATGCGAATGGAACAATTGTCGGATACCTTTGATCCCTTGAAATTTCCTCCATCCAAGTTTAACATTTTGGAGGTGCAAGTAAGCCTTTTGGACCATTTTATTCATGGAGTACTTACCGAAAAGGGAAGAGAATTATTTTATCAGCAAATCAATAACCAGGACTAGGAAATGGGTAGTATTATTAGAGTAGCCCTTTTAGGCATGTTTTTATTGGGGCTAAGCCCTGGGAAGGCTTTTTCTCAGGAAATCGTCAAATTCACATTAGAGGAAAGCATCCAATATGCCTTGGAAAATAATGTGGCAGCCCAAAATGCTCTTTTAGAAACGTATGCCGCCGAGGCTTCAATTGGGGAAAGGACGGCACAGGGGCTCCCACAAATCAATGGAAATTTTGACTTTACTAAAAATTTATCCATTCCGGTGATGTTTTTGCCCAATGAAGGGCCATTTGCTGATCCGGATAATCCATCGGATGTGTTACCGGTGCAATTTGGGGTCAATTATCAAAGCGGCATAACCCTTACAGTGGAACAGATGCTTTTTAACGGTTCCTATTTTGTGGGCTTAAAAGCCGCAAAAACTTATCGGGAGTTAAGTGAATTTGACAGGAAAAAGACCCAAAATGATGTGATTGTCAATGTCAAAAAAGCCTATTTTTCAGTTTTGGTCAATCGGGAAAGGCTGGAATTGGTGGAAGCCAACCTGGCAAGGATCGATACCTTGCTGAGGGAAACCAATGCTCTTTATCGCGAGGGGTTTGCAGAAAAAATTGATGTCTCCAGGATCAAGGTGCAACAAAACAATATATTAACAGAATTGGACCGGATCAGGGCCGCTATTCTGGTGAGCAAAGAATTGTTAAAAATTCAAATGGGGTTGCCCAAGTCTTATGAGTTGGTGGTTACGGATAACCTGGATGAAATGAACCAACCAGATGATATCAGGGCTTTGATCAATCAGGAGGGATCACAAAGAGTTGAAATTGATCAGTTAAAAACCAATATGGACCTGGTAAGGTTGGATCTTAAAAATAACCATGTGAAATACCTTCCCCAGCTTAATGCAAATTTTACTTACCAAAGAAATGGGGCTGGACAAAGCTTTTCCACCACCTGGGATGGGGAAAATTGGTTTACCGGTTCATTTGTGGGTTTGAGTTTAAGTGTGCCGATTTTTGATGGCTTGTCCAAAAGTCATAAAATTCAGCAAAATCGGATTAAGCTCAAACAACTTGAAAACCAACGTGTATTATTGGAAAATAATATTGCTTTGGAACGGTTTCAGGCCAGGACCAATCTGCGGAATAGCTTAAAGGCTCTGGAAGTTCAGGAGGAAAACAGAGAACTTGCCCGGGAAGTTTATGACATCGCCCGGATAAAATTTAATGAAGGAGTGGGCTCCAATCTTGAAGTGGTGGAAGCCGATGCTGACTTAAAAGAAGCGGAAACCAACTATTTTGGAGCTTTATATGATGCCTTGGTGGCCAAAGTTGATTTGGAAAAAGCCTTGGGAATTTTGAAATGAAAACCGATACCTATAAAAATATGAAGACCTATTTGAAATTGTTTTTTGCCTTAACTGCTGGTTTTACTTTTTCCTGTGGACAGCAAGAATTAGACTTGGAGGCCAAAAAGGAACAACTGACCGCCTACAAAAATGAAGTCCAAGATTTAAGGGCAAAAATCAAAAATCTGGAAAATGAAATTGCTCAGGAAGATCCCGTATTTGCCCTGAACAACCGCAAATCGGTTTTGGTAACCACCACTAAAGCTCAAAAAGAGCACTTTAAACATTATGTGGAGGTTACTGGTTCGGTATTGTCCAAGATGAATGTCAATATCAGTGCAGAGGTTTCTGGCAGAATTGAAGAAATCAATGCCTTGGAAGGTATGCAGGTCCGAAAAGGCCAGGTATTGGCCAAGGTGGATGCTGAAACTATCAACAATAATATAGAAGAGGTAGAAACCCAACTTGAACTTGCAACAATTCTTTACAACAAACAAAAAAGGCTGTGGGATCAGGAAATTGGGACAGAAGTACAATTTTTAGAAGCCAAAAACCGCATGGAAACATTGGAAAACAACTTGGCCTCGCTAAAAACCAGAAAAGACAAAACAAGCATAATTGCTCCATTTAATGGGACAGTGGAGGATGTAATGGTTAGAGTGGGAGAATTGGTTCAACCCGGAATGCCCATGTTTAATTTTGTAGGGGATAGTAAACTCTATATTGAAGGTGATATATCTGAAACTTATGTAGGTGTCCTGGGCCAGGGTGACTCGGTCAATGTTGAATTTCCCTCCATTGAGAAAAATCTTAAAACCAAGGTGACAGCAGTTGGGGCTGTGATCAATCCGGATAACAGGACCTTTAAGGTGGAAGTTTTTCTCCCCAATTTAAAAGAGGTGAAACCAAATATGATTTCGGTATTGAAGATAAAAGATTATGAAAATGAAAAAGCAGTGACGGTTCCTGCCAATTTGATTCAGCGGGATAATCGGGGTGATTTTGTTTATGTTGTGGAAAATAACCAGGCAAAGAAAAAATACATCACCCGGGGAAAAACTTATCATAGGACTGCAGAAGTTACCAAAGGTTTGGATGGAGATGAACTGCTGGTCGATAAAGGTTTCAGAGAAGTAGGTGAGGGTTTTAATGTCGAAATTGTTCAAGAATAAAAATGGCTGAACAACAACCAAAAAAATCAGGAAGGGTCATTAGGGAATTTGGTCTATCCACTCTTTCGATCAATAACCGGACAAGTGTGATCATTTTGTCGCTGATCATCACTTTTATGGGGGTATATGCATATAAAACGATGCCCAAAGAAAGTTTTCCGGAAATTGTGATTCCTACGGTTTATATAGGAACAAGTTACCCGGGAAACTCCCCAGTGGATATGGAAAACCTGATTACCAGGCCCATAGAAAAGGAATTGAAATCCCTGAAAGATGTTAAAAATATCAATTCCACCTCTATTCAGGATTATTCCACTATTATTGTGGAATTTAACCAGAGTGTAGAGATATCAAGGGCCCTACAGGATGTAAAAGATGCGGTGGATAAATCCAAAAGTGAGCTGCCTACTGACCTTGACCAGGACCCTAATATTTTTGAGCTGGATTTTTCAGAAATGCCCATCATGTTTGTCAATCTTTCAGGGAATTACTCCCAGGAAGAACTCAAAAAATTTGGGGAGTACCTGGAGGATGAAATTGAAGCCTTACCGGAAATTTCTAAGGCAGACCTTACCGGAACCATTGATAGGGAAATAAGGGTTGACACGGACCTATTTAAAATGGAGGCGATGGAAGTGAGTTTTGGGGATATCTCCGATGCCATCTCTGCAGAGAACCTAACCATGTCCGGAGGAAATATCCTTAGCGGGGATTTCCGCAGGGCTGTGAGGATCACAGGGGAATTTGAGGATCCCAAAGAACTCGATGACATCATCATTAAAAATGAAAGGAAAAATATTGTTTACCTCAAAGATGTAGCCACTGTAAGGGATACCTATAAGGAAAGGGAAAGTTATGCCCGCTCTTCCAAATTGCCCGTGGTGACTGTCAATGTAGTAAAAAGAGGTGGGGAAAACCTTTTGGAGGCCAGTGATAAGATCAAGGAGATCCTGGAAAACGCCAAGAACAACTATTTTCCACCTGATTTGGAGGTGACCATTACCAACGACCAATCCAAGTTTACCCGAAGTATGGTGGAAAATTTGGAAAACAGTATTATCTCCGGAGTGATATTGGTTATTACCGTGCTGATGTTTTTCCTCGGTTTCAGGAATGCCCTTTTTGTGGGGGTAGCGATTCCTTTGTCCATGTTCATCTCCTTTATGATCCTCAATGCATTTGGGGTTACACTAAACATGATGGTTCTGTTCTCAATGATTTTGGCGCTGGGAATGTTGGTAGATAACGGTATAGTGGTGGTTGAAAATATTTACCGTTTGATGCAGGAAGGTAAAACCACCATTAGGGCTGCCAAGGAAGGTGTAGGTGAAGTTGCTTGGCCAATTATTACCTCAACAGCAACCACGGTTGCAGCTTTTATCCCCTTGGCTTTCTGGGGGGATTTGATGGGAGAGTTTATGAAATACCTTCCCATAACCCTTATTATCGTCCTTTCTTCTTCCTTGTTTGTCGGATTGGTGATCAATCCTGTTTTGACTTCCATGTTCATGAAGGTCCAGGATATGAAAAAAGTAAGCCCAAGAAAAAGATCTTTCGTGATTGCAGGGATCCTATTGACTATGGCCACCTTATTTTATCTGGGGCAGGTATATACCATTGCCAACATATTGATGTTAGCGGTTATTATCACCCTAGTCAATACCTTATTTATGCGAAAGGCCATCCGCTGGTTCCAATTGGATTTTCTGGTTCGCCTGGAAAACCATTATGAAAGGTTGTTGACTTTTGCCTTAAATGGGGCCAAACCTTATTTGTTTTTCTTTGGGATGTTCGGGATTCTTGCATTCTCATTATTACTATTAATGCTTAGATCTCCGGAGGTGGAGTTTTTTCCTGAAAGTGATCCCAATTACATTAATATTTTTATCGAACACCCGATCGGAACCGATATTGAGGCTACCAATGATTTTAGTCAAAAAGTGGAGGCCAAAGTCCTTGAGTATTTGGAGCCCCACAAAGACATTGTGGATTCATTTATTGCGCAGGTGGGTGAAGGAACCAGTGATCCTGCTGAAGGCCCCAGCATGGGGGTGACTCCACACAAGGCCATGCTTACAGTGAGCTTTTTGGAGTACCAATACCGAAATGGTAAGAATACTTCCGAAATCATGGAGGATATTCGGAAACTGACGAATAAATACCCTGGAGTTCAAGTAACGGTTGATAAAGAGCAAAATGGTCCTCCTGTTGGAAAACCCATCAATATCGAAGTTAGTGGGGAGAATTATGAAAGATTGGTGACTGAGGTGAAGGATATCCAGGATTATATTAATTCTGGAAATATTGGAGGAATTGAAGAACTGAAACTGGATCTGGAAACCGGAAAGCCTGAGTTGATCGTGCATATTGACCGGGAAAAAGCCAGAAGGTTTGGTTTGTCCACCTATACCATTGCCAATGAGTTGAGAACTGCATTATTCGGTCAGGAAGTATCCAAATATAAGGAAGGAGAAGATGACTTTCCCATTGAACTTCGGTTGGCGGACAAATACCGGTATGATGTAAATGCCCTGGTCAACAAGAAAATTTATTTTATGGACAAATTCGGTAATCGCCGCCATATCCCCATTTCCTCTGTTGCTGACATAGAATATAGCTCCACCTATGGTTCTGTAAAAAGAAAGGATTTGGATAAAGTGATTACCATTTATTCCAATGTCAATGAAGGTTTTAATGCCAATGAGGTCAATGAAAAAATCCGGACCCGTTTGGCTGATTATGAGTTACCTGAGGATATGGATATCAAGTTTACGGGAGAACAGGAGGAACAGGCCAAGTCCATGGCATTCCTGATGCGAGCCATGATCATAGCAGTTTCTGCCATTTTCCTTATCATTGTGGCCCAGTTTAACTCTTTGATGACTCCATTTATTATTATGTGTTCGGTGCTCTTGAGTACCATTGGAGTGTTTATTGGGCTTTCCATTTTCAATATGGATTTTGTGGTGATCATGACCGGAATAGGTATCATTTCCCTTGCAGGTGTGGTTGTAAATAATGCTATTGTATTAATAGACTATACCAACCTGGTTAGAAAGCGGAAAAGGGTTGAACTTGAAATAGAGGAGGGGGATCACCTTCCCTATTCTGAAGTGGTGGGAAGTATTGTGGAAGGGGGGAAAACCCGTCTTCGGCCCGTGCTCCTGACAGCCATCACCACTGTTTTGGGATTGGTACCCATGGCCTTAGGAATGAATATCAATTTCTTTACCCTATTATCTTCTTTCGATCCACAATTTTATATTGGGGGAGATAATGCAGATTTTTGGGGTCCAATGGCATGGACAGTTATTTTTGGGTTAACCTTTGCTACCTTTTTGACGTTAGTAATAGTACCTGTCATGTATTTATTGGCAGATAAAATCAATATAGCTATTCGCAAGTAATAGTTTATGTAGATTTATTTAAAGGTTGGTGGTTTTTTAAGTGTTCAAACCTCCGGGGTACTGCCCCGGAGGTTTCTTATTTTATGGCTCAAAAATCAAAATTGCTTTCTACTTATGATCTGTTCATTTACAAAAATGGTTTTATTGCCAATGAATTTAATAAGAAAAAATATTGATAAATAATGAACTAGGAAATGGGAAGTTCAGGATGTTAGGGGAGGATTAGGGAGGAAATTTCGCTGAATTAATCCCATTACAAATTAATAAAAAAAACATTTGTGTTCGGTTTTGAACAGTGGTACAAGGTGTTTAAGTTGCTGTAATTCAATGAAAAATAAATTTTTATTGAATTAATTTTTTCAATTTTTTGCTACATCCCTCAATACAAATGGGGTCAATCGGGAAAAGTTCCATAAAGTCTTCTTGGAAACTCATTTGATAAACTATGGAATTTTCAGCTTCCTCAACCTGGCATAAAGAGGTTAATGTTAGTTCATCCCCATCCACAGAAAATGTCCCCTCATAACATTGGTCAAAACCACTTGTTGTAAATGTGCTTTCTGCTTTAAAATTAAAAATCGCCCCATTTTCTACTTCTTCGGTTTGAGGGGGGCCGCCAATACTAAAAGTACGTTCTACAATCTGCCATTTACCCAATAGCCCTTCAGGGTTTTTCTCATAGGGGGATTTCTCATCATGCACTTGGCAACCCATCAATAGGAAGATGAAAAGAAAAATGAAATTAGATTTCATAGGAATAATTTTTTGTTAATCATCTATACTTAAGACGAAAATCTTCTAGAAAGGGCTACATGGATTCGATTGGATTTTAGGGTAGTTGGAAAATGGGACTCTTTGAGCCAATATTAATTCAGCGATTTAATTATAAATAAAAGATGAATCAGGAAATCCATCATTTTAAATAATAACCATAAAAACAGTAAAAAGAACCTGGATATTTTTCCAATCAGAAAGAAAAAAGGCATCAAGGTTAATTAACCCCCATGCCTTTTTTTAAAATTCGGCATTTTCAAAAATCCGGTAAAAATTATTCTGTCTCTTCTGCTTCCAGATTCACCTTATTATTTTCCCTTTTGATATCTGCCAACCTTTGGGAGGGGTCGATTTCAACAATTGAAATGTCTTCCATGTCTTTATCCAGCCTAATGGTGGTTTGAATATTAGTCCAGGGCCATTTTTGGGTTTTAATTCTTTTAGGTAAATTATTTTCCTCGGGTTTATTCCCTCTTTGGATGACCAAAGGCAAATACACCATTTCCCGGGAACCATCCTTATAAGTAATTACCAGGTCAATAGGCATGGGCATCAGTCCTGCCCTTTCCAGGGTGATATTGGTGAAACCATCCTGTTTTTCTACAGATTTGACAGCATAATCAATCGTTTTGGTGCTGTTGACCCAGTATTCTTTATACCAATCCAGCTCAAGCCCACTTTGTTTTTCCATCACCCGTATAAAATCGTTGGCATTGGGGTGTTTGAATTTCCAAGTGTTAAAATACCGGATCATTCCTTGCTCCAGGTTTTCTTTTCCAATGATGTATTCCAACTGCTGTAGAAAAACCGCTCCTTTGGAATAGGCCGCCAAACCATAAGCCATATTGGTATGGAAATGGTCTGAATGGGTATTCATGGGTTCTTCTCTTCCGGATTTTACCAAATGGTAATATCCCGAATAAGCAGATTTTTGGGGGAAGTCTTGGGGAGTACTGGAAAAAATGGCGTTCATGGTTTTATTAGTTGCGAAGGTGGTAAAACCTTCATCCATCCAAGGGTACAAAGATTCATTAGTGGCCAGTACGCCTTGGTACCAATTATGAGCAAGCTCATGAACCATTACCCCCACCAAACTGCTTAGTTTTCTTTCTCCTGTTATCAAAGTGGCCATGGGGTACTCCATTCCTCCGTCCCCTCCTTGAATGACTGAAAACTGTTCATAGGGGTACTCCCCAAAGTGTTTATTCATATACTTCAATGCCTCAGGAGTAAAGGATTTAAGTGCTTCCCAGTTTTGGGCAGTATTTTCATTTTTGAGATATAGGTGATGAATGGTCACGCCATTGTCCATTTGAATTTTGTCATGGGTATAATTGGGGTCGGCCGCCCACATAAAATCATGAACTTTGGGAGCATAAAAATGCCAGGTAAGGTTTTTACCCCATGGCCTATCTACTTCTTGCCCTTCTTTCTCATAACCGTAGCCCACTTCTTCAGGATTTTGAAGGTATCCCGTACCTCCAAGGATATAGGATTTATCAATAGTGATTTTAACATCAAAATCCCCCCATATACCATAAAATTCCCTGCCTACATAAGGATTGGCATGCCAACCTTGCTGATCATAATTGGCCATTTTGGGATACCATTGAGACATGGAATAATCAATCCCTTCCTTGCTATCCCTACCTGCTCTTCTAATTTGAAGGGGGACTTGTCCTTCAAAATCCATTTCAAATACCACGGTGCTTTTGGGGAGAATGGGGTTTTCCAGCCTTACTTCCAGGATGGTGCCCACATGCTCAAAATCAACTTTATTGCCATCCATTTTCAGGGAATTAACTTTCAGGTATCCAATTTCATTGGCATTCAAATGGGCAATTCTATCTTTTACCCTGCTGTCAGGATCCATAATGGACCTTGAGCGGGTGTCCATCATGCTATTGGGTTGAAATGCATTATAATAAAGGTGATAAAATACCCTGCTAAGGGTATCAGGGGAATTGTTAGTGTAATGGAGGGTTTGATGCCCCTCATATTGATTTTTCTTGACATCCATGTCCACTTCCATTACATATTTTACAGCTTGTTGCCATCTGCAAACTTGGGCTGAAGCCTGGGGAATGTTCATCCCAAAAATGCACATCAAAGCTGCAGTCAAAAATATCCTCATATCATTTAATTTTTTTGCCAAAAGTAAGGTGAAAATCAATTAGCCCCCAAACTGATGGTAAAAGATATTGAGGTTCAATCTACACTGTTATTGAAAAAATAAGGGTCTATTCTGCTAAGGATTGAGGTTGGTTGTTTGGTTTACGAAGCTGAAAGATGGAGGAAATGGGGTAATGGTCTGAATAATCAACTTCTCTCAGGGTGTTAAATTGAACTGGGGTCAGACCCTTTCCATAAAAAATATTATCAATTCTTAAAAAGAAAAGCACCCTGTTATAAGTGAAACCAAATCCCCGGCCTACTTCTTCAAAAGCATTTTTTAATACTGATTTCAGTGTAAAATAGGTGAAACTATAGGGTACATCGTTGAAATCTCCCATCAGGATAACCGGGTAGGGGCAGTTTTGAATATGGTCTGCCAATACCTGGACCTGGGTGGCACGGCTGACAGCACCCTTATTTAGTTTATGAAGAGTTTCCCTGTATTTTTCCTTGATGCCATCCATATTATCAAGTTTTTCGGCAGGAATGCTCATGGATTCCAGATGAGCATTGTACACACGAATAGTGTCCTGATTGACTTTTAGGTCAACAAACATGGCCCCATTGCTTCTTTGATTGTCAAATATTTTGCCTTCATTGATAATGGGATGTTTGCTGAAAATGGCCAGCCCAAAGAATATTTTATCAGGTTTCCCTTCTACTATTTGCGTGGAATAATGGTATTTGCCCTCATTGCTGATCAATTTGATTGCATTTCTGGAAGGGGTAGTGTGATCTTGGAAAAATTCCTGAAAACCCATGATATCCACATTTTGCTCCCTGATCCAATTATAAATATTAGGAGAAATGTTGGGGTCGTTTGCCTTAAACTTTTCGTAATTGAACATGTGGACATTATAGCTGAGCAAAGAAATTCCATCGGTGTTTTCACTTTTTGAATTAAGTTGGAAGGTAATTCCAATAAACTTCCATCCGAGGATAATGGCTACCAGGGGAAGCAATGCCGATTTACTTTTTCGTAAAAGAAGGAAAAAAAATAAAATAAAATTGGTGATCAGAAAAAAAGGAATCAATAGAGAAATCAAACCAGCATAAGGCAATGCCTCTGGCGAAATATTTACACTGAAAAAAAGGAGGGCGGATAATAAAAAAACAAGGGTAATTATATAACGCATAGCAATTCAATAGCGAATGGATAATAAGGGCAGCTATTGGCCCTAATCTGCTGTAGTTTTACACATTCCTTTGCAAATGTATCATTTTTGGAAACAGCTTTCTTAATTAAACTCCAAAATAAACCAACGGTTGCTTTTTATTTAAATTTCAAAAAATAAATCCTGAAAATATTTCTGTAAAATCAAAAATTGAGAGGGTATTAATTACACGAACATTATGATCAAAGAAGAAAGGTAAGTACTAATTTGTTTTTATGTCCCCTCTTTCCCTTTTGGAGAAATGCAGAAAACCAATGATTATATTTAAATGTAAATTACAAAAGGAAGATTTTCCCTTACTTTGGTTTATGACTTTAACATTCCACTTAAAGCACCTTCTTTTGGGAGGTGAATTAATTAGGCATTCAATCCAATTACTTTTTATATCCAACTGTTTACAGGTTCAAAACCAAAATAAAAGCAATAAATGGTAATGGTAATGGTTATGGTATAGGATTTGTCAAAATAGAAATTGTAACCTGGGTAACGGGACAGAGAGGGATAAATTCTTGTCATCTGGGGCGATTTAGAAGGAAAAAAATGTTTAAATTCGTTCCAAATCAACGAAATCATTACTTATGAGAAAGTCATACGCTTTGCTAATAGCATTGTTTTTTTGCGGAATCCTTTTGGAAAGCTGTGGGAAGAAAAAACAGGATGAAGGGGTGAATGAAGAGGAAATGATGGGGGCTATGGAGGGAGAGAATGAGGAGAGAGCCAGTCCGCTACTTACTACCGAAGGTACAGTAGGAGGAAAGAAAATTTCCATTCAATACGGGGCTCCCTCTGTTAAAGGTAGAGTGATTTGGGGAGATTTGGTCCCTTATGAAGAAGTTTGGAGAACTGGTGCTAATGAAGCAACTTATTTAAGTTTTTCTGAGGATTTGATAGTGGAGGGGGAAAGACTTCCGGCAGGAAAATATTCCTTATTTACCATTCCAAAAGAAGATGAAGATTGGACCCTGATTTTTAACTCCGAGTGGAATTTAAAGCATGGTCATTATCAATATGATGAGGATAATGATGTGTTAAGGGTGGAAGTTAGTCCTCAATGGGTGGAGGAAAGCCA
The DNA here is from genome assembly GCF_030409905.1 of Echinicola jeungdonensis. Taxonomy (NCBI): domain Bacteria; kingdom Pseudomonadati; phylum Bacteroidota; class Cytophagia; order Cytophagales; family Cyclobacteriaceae; genus Echinicola; species Echinicola jeungdonensis. Next base: position 530,266 of record NZ_JAUFQT010000001.1, on the reverse strand, counting down.
AGAACAACTTTCATTTGAGGTTAAACCACCCGGAATTGTAATTAAATGGGAGAAATTGGTTTTTCCGATTACTGTTGAATAAAATTATTAAGGCGAACTCGAACCTTTTTTCAGATTTCTGGAGATAAATTTATTTGAATATCATTAGAAACCCTCTTGAATAAATCAGGAGGGTTTCTGTTTAGAGAACCTATTCAATTGACAAAAAAATGAAGGAGGGTTGGGCAAAAAGGGGGATTTTAGGTACTTTTTGAGAATGCCCTATACAGATTCCTTGGAAATTTATTTAAATTCAATGATTAGACTTTAAACAGCACATATACTTTAAGCTAGGCCCCTTTATGAAATATTTAGGTTTTTTGATTGCCTTAATTTTAACTTTGACATTTGCCATAGGATTATCTGTCAATTTAGGGCAAATACCACCCTTGGGAATTCTTTTTGATCCCAATCATGGCTTTTGGCAAAATGCTTATAGTGAGGATGATAAATATGACAATTCCATAGACCTTGAGGGGTTGAACGATTCGGTCCGGGTAGCCTATGACGAAAACCTGATTCCCCACCTTTTTGCCTCCAATGAAAAAGACTTGATGATGGCTCAAGGTTATGTGACCGCCCAACACAGGCTTTGGCAAATGGAATTTCAGACCATGGCTGCTGCTGGAAGGGTAGCAGAACTGGTTGGAAAAAGGGCCTTGGATTACGACCGGATGCAAAGGAGAAAAGGCCTGGGCTTCAGTGCTGAGGTGGGCCTTCAGTTTTTAAAAAAACATCATCCCGAAACACTGGTATTGATAGAAGCCTATACTTCAGGAGTTAATCAATTTATTGATGAGCTGGGGACAGCAGATCTTCCTGTGGAATACAAAATACTAGATTATCGGCCAGAACACTGGAATGCCTATAAGACCATTTTATTGCTGAAATATATGGCAGATATGCTGGTTGGGGACAAGGATATTGAATATACAAATCTCCATGCCCTGTTGGGGGAGGAGACAATGCAAAAACTTTTTCCTGATTTTCCCAATGAAATGGATCCGGTGATTGAATCAGATAAAGAATGGGACTTTACTCCCTATGAAATAAATAAACCGGAAGATTTAAATTATCCGGATTCCAGCCTTTTGATTCAACCAATCCCTACCCCGGAGCCAGGGGTTGGTTCTAACAACTGGGCAGTGGATGGAAGTAAAACCCAAAGCGGAAACCCCATTTTGGCCAACGATCCCCATTTGAATCTGAATTTGCCAAGTCTTTGGTATGCCATGCAGTTAAGCACTCCGGAATATTCTGTAAAAGGAGTGACTTTGCCTGGTGCTTTGGGGGTGATCATTGGTTTTAATGAAAATATTGCCTGGGGCATGACCAATGCCACCCGGGATGTTAGGGACTGGTACGCCATCCGTTTTAAGTCTGACAAAAAACGAGAATACCTCTACAATGACCAATGGATCCAAAGTACCCTCAGGGTAGAAAAAATTCAGGTTAAAGATGATACGACCTATATGGATTCTGTTGTTTACACCCATTATGGTCCAGTAGTTTATGATGAAACATTTAGAGGAAACGGTCAAAAAATCAATTTTTCCCTTAAGTGGACTGCCCATGAAGGATCCAATGAACAATTAACATTTTTGGAACTTAATAGGGCAAGAAATCATCAAGATTATCTCCAGGCTTTAGACCATTTTACTTCCCCCGCTCAAAATTTTGCCTTTGCAAGTAACAATGGGGATATCGCCATGAAGGTACAGGGGAAGTTCCCCCTGAAATGGCCAGAACAGGGGAAATACCTAATGGATGGGAATAACCCTGCTTTTGAGTGGAAGGGATATATACCTGCAGACCAAAACCCATCAACTTTAAACCCGGAAAGGGGTTTTGTTAGTTCTGCCAATCAACATTCCACTTCCCAAACCTACCCCTATTACATCTTTGATGATAGTTTTGAGCATTATCGAAATCGTCGGATAAATACCCGCTTGTTGGAGATGGAAAATATTACTATCAAGGACATGCAAAACCTCCAAATGGATGATTATTATTTGCATGCTGCAGAAGCGCTTCCCGTAATGTTGGATTATTTATTGGAGGATACCACCAGGGTTTTCTCCGAAAATACAGAAGCTTTGATTGACTCCCTTCAAAACTGGAATCTTCATGCCCAACCCCAGTTTACCGGCCCAACATTGTTTACCATGTGGTGGGAGCAATTGATGAGTTTGACTTGGGGCAAATATAAAAGAGAGGGAATGCCCATAGTATTCCCTAGCAATTATCAAACTACCAAATTGCTGAGGGACCAACCTGAGGATTCTGTTTTTGATAATCCTGAAACCAATTCCAAGGAAAATGCCAAGCAAATAGTGGAACAAAGTTTTTTGGCCATGGAAAGGGAGTTGAATGAAAAATTTGAGGAAGATGATGATTATTCATGGGCTAATTATAAAAAAACCAGCATCCAACATTTGGCACCTAATTTTACTGCTTTTGGGGTCCAAAATATTCCTACGGGGGGAGGGAAAGGTATCGTTAATGCCACTAGCCACAGGAAAGGGGCCAGTTGGAGGATGGTAGTGGAAATGGGTGATGAAATAACAGGAAAAGGTATATTTCCTGGGGGGCAATCCGGAAATCCAGGGAGCAAATACTACTGTAATTTTGTTGAAAAATGGGCCAGGGGAGCTTATTTGGATTTTAATATAAATTCTTATCCCGGTCAGGGAAACTGGTTGTTTTCTTCCGTTTTAATGCCAAATGACTAAGATATGCGTTTTTTATTCCTAATGTTATTATATGCAGCAGTAGCCTTCATTTTAGGCCCTTATTTACCCTATTGGGTGATGATGTTGATATTGGCCTTTGTTGGGGCTTTCATTGGAGGGAATGGTTTACATGCATTTTTCTCGGCCGCCCTGGCGGTGGGATTAGTATGGTTGGCCAAGTCCTTCTGGATTACTTGGAATACAGGCTCTCCACTTCCTGAAATGATGGCTGATATCATCGGTGTTGATGGGGAGGGGGTGTTGATGATAATTACAGGTTTTATTGGGTTTGTAATGGCAGGACTAAGTGCATTGACCGGTAACCGTTTTAGAAGGCTATTTGAGAAAAAACAGCCTTATTACTATGGGCCTTAGTTGTATTGTTTAATTGGGAATTCGGGATTGGATAATTTGGATTAGGAGATTAATCGTTAAATGTTAATGGTTAAGCGTTTGACGCAGGATAACAGTTATTTGGAAAATGAAAAGATTGATTGCGGAAGGGCGAAAGCCAAATGCCGAAAGAGAAAACGTCACTGCTTGCCTGCCGTAGGTAGGCGATGACGACCCAAAAGGAGGGTGTGGCAGTCTCATCCTTGGAAGAAAAGCTTAATTGTTTATTTGTTTAACTGGTTAATTGAATAATCGGAATTCGTGATTGGATTATTGTGATTTGGAGGAAAATGGTTAAGCGTAAAATATTAAGTGTTAAGGGTTGCCCTCCGATAATGGTTACCTGGAACCAAAAAGATTTATTACTGAAGGTTGAAAGAAAGCCGAAAGCCAAAAGGGGATACGTCACTGCGATCCCGACCCAAAAGGAGGGAGAAGCAGTCTCGCCTTTGGAAACGGGGATAAACTGGTTATTTTGTTAATTGAATAATCGGGATTTGTGATTGGATAATTGGAATTCGGAGTAAAATGTTTAATCGTTAAGGGTTGGATCTACTGTTAACAACTTTAACAGTTAACATTTTGTGGATTTGCAACAAAAAACTGGACAAATGATTAAGCTCTATGTTAATATAATAACGCCTGCCGCGGGCTCCTCAAATTGTCAGTGCGATATTGAAAAAAAAATCACCCTGACAATTTCGAGGTCAGTCTTTATACGGTAATTTTTTTGTTGGTTTTTCCGAACTGATCAGGTGATAGGTACCCAAGTGAGGAGTGTCTCCTGTTCCTATTGTACCAGATTTCAATAAATTCGAAAATTTCCTGTTTTGCTTGCATTACTGATCCGTATTTACGGTATCCTGTTTCCGATTTCAGGATTTTGAAGAAGTTTTCAGCTACTGCATTGTCCCAGCAGTTTCCTTTTCTGCTCATGCTCTGCCTCACCTTTTCAGAATCGAGTTCATTCTTGAATTCACCGCAGGCATATTGTACGCCCCTGTCTGAATGGAAAACCAGGTCTCTGAAAAAAGGCCTGTTGATCTGTGCCATTCGCCATGCCGGTATAACTGTTGCCCCGGCATGCATGGTGGTGGACATCGACCATCCGATTATCTTACGGTCATACAGGTCCATGATCATGGTCAGGTAAAGCCATCCCTCTTCTGTCCAGATGTAGGTAATGTCCGATACCCATGATTTTGCAGGGCCATCAGGGCTGAAGTTCCTGTTAAGCAGGTTCGGACTGATTCTGAAACTGTGGTTAGATTCAGTGGTACAGACACTGAACTTCCCCGATATCACACTCCTGAGCCCATTTGCTTTCATTATCCTGGCAACCCTTGGCCTGGACACCGAAAAGCCCCTGTCCCTAAGCTCAATGGTTATCTTCGGACTTCCATACCGGCACTTGCTTTCAGCATAGATTTTATGGATTTCCCTGGATACTTCTTCTCGCTCCTCAGCACATTTGGATGGTTTTCGGTTAAGCCAGCCATAAAAACCGCTTCTGCTTACTTTAAAAACCCTGCACATCTTTTCAACAGCAAACTCGTGCCTGTGAGCCCTTATGAACCGGAATATTTGTTGTCCCCCTTGGAAAAGATGCTTACTGCCTTTTTTAGAATATCACGCTCCAGTTCGGCTTCTTTCAGGGCTTTTTTCAAGGCAAGGATTTCTTTCTCTTCTTCTGTTAGATGCTGTTTCCCGTTTCCGGGAAAGCTGCTGGATTCACTTGCTTTAAATTCCCTGGCCCAACGCCTGACCAGGTCTGGTCCAATCCCAAGTTCTCTTCCAACTTCAGTACTTGTTTTTCCATTCAAATGAAGCTCTACGGCCATCGTTTTAAAGGCCTTGTCAAATGTTCTCCTTTCTCTATTACTCATTGTTTCAAATTTAAGAAAAGAGCTTAACTTATTGTCCAGTCAAAGGTATACACTCCATTGTGATAATTCTTTAACATCACATGTCTCGAGTCTAATATTTCATACCTCACTTCTCACCCAATCACTTCCAAAAATTTCCTTGGAACATTTACCATTACCGTCTGGGCAATGCTGGGCACCCTGATAACAAAATAATCCTGGTTTCCTTTTTGGACACATTCTCCCTCAAAACCTTGAAGGGGTCCGCCAAGGATTTTTACCTGTTCTCCTTCTTCAATCTCGGTGGTTTCCACTTCAACTGCTACACCCGTAGTGATGATCCTTTGAATAGCATCTATTTCTTGTTGTCGGACTATGGCATGGTCCCCAGAAAAGTTGACAAACTTAACAGCTCCCTGGACCTGTAAGGATTCCCAGAGCCTGGCTTTATCTGTTTTAACAAATAAATAGCCATTAAAAAGTGGTCTTTCTACTTTCTTTTTACGATCGCTCCATTGCCTGATTTCAGTGATCATGGGAAGGAAAACCTCTACATTCTTTTCCCTTAACCTTTGAGCCACCTTTTTTTCAGCTCTGGGGGCTGTATACATAACAAACCAATGGATTTCGCTACTCATATTCTTTCTATTAAAAAAGTAAAAATACGCAGAAAGAAATAATAATGCCAAAGTGGAGGACGGAAATCGATTTTTGGTAAAACCCTTCAAGGGATTAATTATGGGTAGAGTCCGAAATCTAAAAATAGATATATGTCTCTCAAAATTTAAGCTCGGTAAGCCTAAAGGCGCAACCAGGGAATAAACGTCTTTTGGTAAAGAGCATTAGCAGCCAACAGGGTCAATTGTGGCGAACAATTTCCGCTAACCAATAAATATTGTCCACTCCATTTGAAACTAAAAGAAAATTTAGTTCAACCCTTAACAGGGTTGATAGGTTGATTCACAATTCAAATTTCCCCGGGTTTGCACCCGAGGTTATTTTTGTTGAAGCCTTAACAGGCTTCCTTCTGCCCATCTTGCATTACTTGACTGAACAGGCTATTAGGGGGCAATAAAAATAAAACTTTAATTTGCGGATAACTTCCTTTTTAGGGGTATTTCGCCATTGCAAATTTAGAATAGCGGAGTCCTATAAAGCATCCCATCGGGGTGCAATAACCATAACCCTGGGTAAGCCAAGAAGGCGCAACCCGGGGAATAAATGACCTTTTGTAAGGTGCAATAGCAGCCAACAGGGGCAATTGCCAACTAATTGCCGCTAATGCCCATGGCCAGTTAATTTTACATTCGGTCAATCAGCCATATATGATAAATTCTTATTGCAATGAATGGAATCGCAAATTCCGAATCACTTTTACCCATTGTGAACCCCAATTACCTTTTAAACTTTCCCAAGCTTCCAGTTTGAATCTGGGATTTGTTTAAGTCGTGACAAATCCCGATTACCCAATCCCAAATCACAATTATCTAATCGCAATAATTATTTCAAAAACCTCCTTCTTGAATATCCCCCTTCAAAAACTATTTGATCAAAAAGTAAAGAAAATTTAACAATAACTTTTTCTGTTTTAAAATACCGATTTACTGTTATTAAACGGTGTAATATTTTAATGAAATGCAAAATTTTTAGTGAACCCTAAATGTGGGTGAAAATTAATTAAAAATCTAACCGAATTCTTTTGTAATTCAAAAACCCAGTGAGTACTTTTGTTGCTCATTTAGGAAGGTTTCTTTTTATGCTCGATTCATTAATTACTTCCAAGACAAGGTTACGACTTTTGGTGAAGTTTTTTATCAACCCGCAAACCCATAGTCATTTGCGAGGCTTGGCCGAGGAATTCGGAGAATCCACCAATTCCATTAGGAAAGAGCTCAATAACCTTTCCCAAGCAGGTTATCTTGAGAAATCATCAGATAAAAATAAAATCAGCTATAGCGCCAATTCCAAACATCCCCTATTTAATCTTTTGCAGGGGATCATCCGAAAATATATTGGGCTGGATACAGTTGTTGAAGAAGTATTGGAAAGAATGGGAGAGGTTCAGCAAGTGGTTTTGACAGGTGACTATGCCGATGGCCAGGATACTGGAACTATTGATATTGATATAGTTGGCAAAAAGCTCAATGGAGAATACCTGGATCAATTGGCTCAAAAGATCGAGCGTTTAATTAACAGGAAAGTGAATTTTACTCTTGTATCTGTGGAAGAAGCAGGGAAGGGTAGCGGATTAATATTATTTGACCAAAAAGGATAAGAATTTCTTTTTGGCCTTTTTTTTGCCTAATGGGCATGCTAAGCACAAGAAATTGTGACTGACGGGGCGAAGCTGTATTCAGAGTCGAATTGTTTTTTTGTCGAATTGTTTAACTGAGGTTTCCATTAACAACTTTTATTATGAATCATTATACCTATTCATTTGAAAATCTTGAGGTCTGGAAAATTGCTAGAGGGCTTAAGAAAGAAATTTATCTATTAACAAAACAATTTCCTGAAGATGAATTGAATAATTTAACTAGCCAAATTAAAAGGGCAATCGGTAGTGTGACTGCTAATTTGGTAGAAGGCAGTGGACGTACGGGAGATAAGGATAGAGCTAGATTTACTAATACCGCATATACCAGCGCATTGGAGGTATTAGACCATATCATTACTGCATTTGATATGGAATATATTTCTGAAGACAAAACTTGGAATTAAGGTTGAAATTTGACGAGCTAATTAATAAGTTAAACGTTTTTTACAAGTATCAAATCGGAAGAAACAATAATCTTAGTAGAAAATTGTAAGTGGAATTATCCATCAGGATTTTTCTTTAAAACAGCATTTAACGATTCCACAATTCGACGATTCAACAGTTCAACAGTTCGACGATTCGACAGTTCGACATAAAAACATTTAGACATTTTAACAATATAGACCATGAAAATCACCGTTGTAGGAACCGGATATGTCGGTTTAGTTTCAGGGGCATGCTTTGCCGATGTGGGGATTGAAGTTGTATGTGTAGATATAGATAAAAAAAAGATTGATAAGCTGAAAAATGGGATCATGCCCATTTTTGAACCTGGTTTAGAAGAAATTGTAAAAAGGAATTATGCCAGTGGGCGGCTTCATTTTTCAACCAACTTGGCTGAAGCTATCCAGGATTCAGATGTGGCATTTATTGCAGTTGGAACCCCTCCTGGGGAAGATGGTTCTGCAGATTTAAAATATGTTTTGGCAGTGGCCGAAGAAATTGGTCAGAACATGTCTGACTACATTGTAGTGGCTACAAAAAGCACTGTTCCGGTAACTACAGGAAAAAAAGTGCAGCAAACCATTCAAGCTGCCTTGGACAATAGAGGTAGTGACCTGGAATTTGCAGTGGCATCCAATCCAGAATTTTTGAAAGAAGGGGCAGCTGTGGAAGATTTCCTCAAACCGGACCGTATTATCATCGGTGTGGAAGATGAGCGGGCTCAAAAAATTATGAAAAGGTTATATAAACCCTTCCAGCTTTCTGGTGACAGAATTATCTATATGGACATCCCCTCTGCGGAAATGACCAAATATACTGCTAATGCCATGTTAGCTACTAAAATCTCTTTTATGAATGATATTGCCAACCTGTGCGAATTGGTAGGAGCTGATGCCAATATGGTAAGAAAAGGCATAGGTTCTGACCCTAGAATTGGTAATAAATTCATTTATCCTGGTGTAGGTTACGGTGGTTCCTGTTTTCCAAAAGATGTAAAAGCAATTGTGAAAACTGCCAAGCAGTATGGATACGACCTTAGGGTTTTGCAGGCTGTTGAGGCGGTTAATGAAGACCAAAAGCATACATTAGTCAATAAAGTGAAAAAGCACTTTGGTGAAGACCTTTCTGGTATGGTGTTTGCCCTCTGGGGACTCAGCTTCAAGCCCAATACAGATGATATGCGGGAAGCTCCTGCCATTGTCATCATTGATGAGTTGCGTGCTGCCGGAGCAACGGTAAAAGCTTACGATCCAATAGCCATGGAGGAGGCTAAGGAAGTTTATGTAGGAGATAAGATTTCTTATTGCAATGACGCCTATGATGCTTGTGTAGATGCAGATGCGGTCTTGCTGATCACAGAGTGGTCTGAATTCAGATTGCCCAGCTGGAAAGCAGTGGGTAAACTGTTGAAAAACAAAGTGGTCTTTGACGGAAGAAATATCTACGACCGCAAGTACCTTAACGAAATGGGCTTCATTCACTACGGCATAGGCCTGGGTGCTGAGAATCATGTAAAGGTGGAGGGGTGACTTTACCCCCTCCTGGCCTCCCCTATGAGGGGGAGGAAGTGTTTCCATGGGACGTGTATGGAAAATAGTTTGGTTCCCTTTTCCTCCAAGGGTGGGGGGATGAGTGGTTGTCATTCCGACGACAGGAGGAATCTCTTCAGGAAATAGTTAATGGAAAAAAAACTCCTAGTATTCGGAAATTGAATAAAAATTGATAACCAAGATTCCGGGTATGTATTCAACCACATTCTGAAAAAATGGGGAAACCAAATGGAACTCATAATTATTTCGTGTACATCCTGACCAATAAAAGAAAGACGGTTTTGTACACTGGGATGACCAATGATTTGGTAGACAGGTTATACTATCATAATAACCCTTCACCAAACAGTAAATCATTTACCGCAAAATATAATTGTAAGTTTCTAATTTATTGGGAAAGATTTCAATTAGTAGATCATGCGATTCAAAGGGAAAAGGAGATAAAATGCTGGAGAAGGGAAAAAAAGGTGGCACTGATTAATTCCTTTAATCCTGAATGGAATTTTCTAAATGAGGAAGTGGGGTAGGGGATCCCTCCTAATGCCTGTCCGCTGAGGCGGATCGGGATGGCAAAAGACGGTCTTAATTATAATGGGTGAGGTTAATTAATAACCTAAGTTCGATAAAAAATACGTCACTGCGAGAGGTTAACATTTTCTTAAATATTAAGAAGTTGAATGACGTGGGCCTTAGCACTGTGTCATTCCGACGATAGGAGGAATCTCAAATGTAACCGTTATTGGGTGAGATCCCTCGTTACCTCGGGATGACAAAATGCAGCTCTCATTAAATGTGTAGAGGCTAACATTAAACCCAACCAAACCTTTAATTCTCCCTGATTTTCTTTAATTTTGCAACTTCTTTTAGGAAATGGCTTACTTCAATGAGCATATTATGATTTTTCTACGCTAGGTACAAAAATGTGACCGACCGGGCGAAGCCGCGCCTGAAGGAATGTGGAATGAGGAATTGAAAATGTAAAATTTTAAAACCCGAAGTATTAACTCATCTAATTTTTTTAATATTAATAATGTCCAGACAAAATATAATAATTGAAAAGACTTTTGCTTTTAGTGAAAAGATTCTTGATGTGTATTTTTTCCTAAGAGAAAGGAAACATTATCGACTTGCTGAGCAGATTGTAGGGGCTGGAACTTCTATTGGAGCAAATGTGGAAGAAGCACAATCTGCTCATTCTAGAAAAGATTTTATTTCAAAGATGGTCATAGCAGCAAGGGAGGCCAGGGAATCAAGATATTGGTTAAAGCTTTTTAACCGGGAAGAATTATTAAAAGGTCATTCCAATATAGAATTCCTTTTAAATGAAATAGACCAAATTATTTCAATTCTCAATTCAATAATTAAATCTTCAAGAGAATAAATAAACATTAAGGAAAATGAGAATCGTAATTCCTCATTTATCATTCATAATTTTAAATTATTCAAGTTAATTCAAATGGTTTTTGAAATCAAAAAACTTCTTTTAACCTGCATATTATTGTTTTCAATAATAACCTTGCATGCCCAATCTCTCTCCGACATTCAAAACGTCAACGTCGATGAGCTTTCCGATGCTCAGATCGAGATGATTGTTAAAAAAGCGGAAGAACAAGGGGTCAACAAGGCTGAAATCCCTTCCATGGCAGAACAAAGAGGAATGCCGGCAGTGGAGGCCAGTAAATTGGCTACCCGGATCAATCAGTTGGGTACCGCCACAAGGGATACTATGAACTCTTCAAAAGGTCAAACCCAACGAACGATTGAAGGGGCTGTTTTTAGTGATAATGGAAGTTCCAAAGACTTGTCAGAGGAACAGAAGAAAATTTATGGTTTTTCCTTATTCCATAATAAGAAACTTGATTTTTCCCCCAATTTAAATATTCCGACCCCCATGGATTATACCATTGGTACTGGAGATCAATTGTTGATAGATGTCTATGGAGATTCCCAGCAATCCTACAGCTTGACCGTCAATCCGGAAGGAAGGATTTATATTCCCAATGTAGGGCCTTTATCCATAGGTGGATCCAGTATCCAGGCGGCTACCGCAAGGATAAAAAGTAAATTAAGCAATACGATTTACTCCGATTTGTCCAGCAATAATCCAGGTACTTTTTTGCAGGTCAGATTAGGCAATATCCGGTCCATTCAAGTGTCCATGGTAGGGGAGTTAAGCAGTCCGGGTAACTACACTTTACCGTCCTTTGCCTCTGTTTTTAATGCATTATATGCCGCGGGTGGACCTAATGAACAAGGCTCCTTTAGAAAAATAAAGGTATTTAGAAATTCCCGTGAAATTGCGGAAGTGGATGTATATGATTTCCTGACCCAAGGTGATCAGCAACAGAATATCCGATTGCAGGACAATGATGTGATCATGGTTCCTTCTTATCAAACCAGGGTAGAGATTAAGGGTCCAGTCAAAAGACCAGGGCTTTTTGAAATCAAGCAGGGGGAAAGTGTTGCTGATTTGATTTTCTTTGCTGGTGGATTCGGGAGCAATGCCTATCCAGAAAAAATCACTGTAAGAAGGGTTTCGGATAATGCCCGCAAGGTAGCGGATATAGGAAGAACCCAGTTTGAAAATTTCAGTATCCAGGATGGAGATATTTTTATGGTGGGTGAAAAGTTATCCCGTTATGAAAATAGGGTGCAGATTTCAGGGGCCGTTTACCGGCCTGGGGAATTTGCCTTAGAACCGGGCATGAGCATCAAGGATCTGATCCAGCAAGCAGAGGGTTTAAAAGGGGAAGCCTTTTTAAACCGGGCCACGCTTTACAGAACCCAGGAAGACTTAACCCTTGAAATTGTTCCTGTAAATGTGGCCGAAGTAGTTAATGGTGAAGCGGGGGATATCCCCCTGAAAAGGGAAGATGTATTGCATATCCCAAGCAAATACGATATCCGGGAAGAATATTATGTAAAGATTACTGGTGAAGTAAATAAACCTGGAGCTTTTGCTTATGGGGAAAATATGAGCGTGGAGGATCTGGTACTGAAGGCAGGAGGATTAAAGGAATCAGCCACCAATGCCTATATAGAGGTGGCCAGAAGATCCAATGGAGAGCAGGATGGGCAAGTAGCGGAGATTATGACGGTTGACATTGATGAGGATTTACAAATCAATGATGGAGATAAAGATTTGACCCTCCAACCATTTGACCATGTGATCATACGAAGAAATCCACATTTTGAAAGAGAAAAGCTTGTAAGAGTGGAAGGAGAGGTCTTCTACCCAGGACAATTTGCTATTGCTCATACTGATGAAAGGATTTCAGATTTATTAAAAAGGGCAGGAGGAATAAATGAATATGCTTACCCTAAAGGAGCTACTTTAATTCGAAGAACTGAATTTTTCAATGGCCCAACCGATAATGAATTAAGGGCCCAAAATCTTCAACAGGTGAAAAACAACCTAAAAAAAGAAGATGGTAAGAATACAGAAGCAGAGATAAATATTCTATCTCGTATTGATGAAAAAATTGGTGAGAAAGGGGGGGATTTGGCCAATCAAGATGAAAATTTAATTTCTGATGAATATAAAGCCAGCCGGTTAAAAGAGGTGACTTCCGCAGATTCAACACGAATGGCGGAAATTAAAATTAAGACTACCGAAATGGTGGGGATCGATTTGGATTACATTATGGCCAATCCAGGTTCGGAGCAGGATTTAATTTTACATGAGGGGGACATCTTAAGTATTCCCAAACAACTCCAAACCGTAAGAATGCGAGGAGAAGTGTTGTTCCCTACGACGGCAAGATTTGAAGGTAAACATAGTTTCCGGGATTATATCGCTAAATCCGGTGGCTTTACAGATAATGCCAGAAAAGCAAAGGCCTATGTAGTCTATCCCAATGGAGATGTAGCCAAAACCAAAAAGATATTGTTCTTCAATAATTACCCTGAAGTAGAACCAGGTTCCGAAATCATCATACCTCAAAAACCGGTGAGAGAAGGGCTTTCTGCTACGAATTGGATTGGGGTGGCATCCAGCTTGGCGACGTTGGCCATACTTGTGGATCGGTTGGCGCAATAATCCCCTTAAGGGTATCTTTGAAAGCAGTTATTAGCCTAATAATCTGCCTTTTAATTTTTGTTAAATGTTAAGGTGTTAAGGGTTAAAACGTAGGTTCCGTGATTTTTCGAGGTTTAACTTTTTATTAAAATGAGAGTAAATACTTTTGAGGAATTAGAAATTTGGAAAGAAGCAAGAGAATTGTCAAAGTTTATCAGGAAGCAAACTAAATTGAGCCCATTTTGTAGGGATTTTAGATTTTGTGCTCAGATTAACAGTGCTTCCGGGTCTATCATGGACAATATTGCAGAAGGTTTTGAACGCGATGGAAACAAGGAGTTTATTCAATTCTTGTATATCGCTAAAGGCTCGTGTGGAGAAGTTAGGTCCCAGTCATATCGAGCACTTGATGCTGAATTTATTAGTTTGAATGATCATAGGGAAATCATGAACCATACGGAAAGCATCAAATACAAAATCAATGGTTTAATAAATACATTAAAAAATAGTGGTGGGAAAGGGTATAAATAAACGTTAATCGTTCAGCGTAAACTGTTCAACGTTTTAACACTTAACAATTAACGCTTAACTTTTTATACCCTCAACATAGCAATTACTTCTAAAACGGAATGAACAACACACAAAATCAAAACACCCCAAACAACGATGACGAAATAGATTTGTTGGCTCTGGCCAAGACCGTTTGGAATAAAAGGAAGTTAGTCTTCCGTATCGTTGGACTTTTTATTGTTTTGGGATTATTGGTGGCATTACTTTCACCTAAGGAATATACAGCCAGTTCTACTTATATTCCCCAAACTTCTGAAGGAGGAAAGGCTGGTGGAAGTCTTGGCGGATTGGCTTCCCTGGCAGGGATTAATTTAGGGGGGGTAAGTAGTGGTTCTGAAATTCCGCCCTCTTTATATCCCAAAATCGTCAATAGCATTCCTTTTAAAATGGAGATGTTAAAGGCACCGCTTAAATTTGAGGGGATTGACCAAGAAATTACCTATCAGGAATTTTACGAAGATTATTATTCTCCTGGGGTTTTAAGTTATATCAAAAAGTTAACTATTGGACTACCAGGATTGATTATAGGTTCCATTAAAGGGGATCAAAAGGAAGTAATTAAAGGTGAAGGGAAAGAAAAAATTATTTCTATCACCGAAGAACAATTGGAGCATTTTAAACGAATGGAAGGACAAATCACCATTTCCTTCAATGATGAAGAAGGGTTTGTTCAACTTTCAACCACCATGCCGGAACCTTTGGCTTCTGCCCAATTGGCGAAATATGCCGAAAGCTTATTACAAAAAGAGGTGATTGCTTATAAAATTCAAAATGCAAGGGAGCAATTGAAATTCACCCAAGAACGTTACCAGGAAAAAAAGGAAGAGTTTGAGGCGATTCAGGCCCATTTGGCTCGTTTTAGAGACCAAAATCAAAATATAGCAAGTTCAGTGGCCCGTAACCAATTAGAAAAACTGGAAGCAGAATATAACCTGGCATTTGGTGTATATTCGGAATTGGCCAAGCAATTGGAAAATGCAAAACTCCAAGTAAGTAAGGATACCCCAATATTTTCTGTGATACAGCCGGTGACAGTTCCTGCAGAAAAATCTGCTCCTAAACGGCCTTTGATATTAGTGATTTTTACCATCTTAGGAGTAGTGATTGCTTTGGGAGCTGTATTTGGTAGGGAGTATTTGCAAAATGTTAAGGAGGAGTGGAATAATGAAACGTTAAATGTTAATGGTTAATTCGTTAATCGCTGAACTTTTTAACGGTTAACGATTAACGCTTAACACTTACAAATCTTTAATTAACAAATAACCTATTAACCAATTAATGAGTACACAAATTTTACCCTTAACTCAATCCAAAATAGCCGTAATCGGCTTGGGATATGTTGGCTTACCATTGGCTGTGGAGTTGGCAAAGAAATATTCTGTGATAGGATATGATATTAAAAAAGAAAGGGTAAAAGAATTAAAGGAGGGAAAAGATCATACACTGGAAGTTGAGGAATCTGATCTCCAGAGAGTATTAAAGGAAAATAGGCATTCGTTTTTGCCTTCTTCAAATGTTAAAGATATTCAAAATTGTAACATCTATATTGTTACTGTTCCTACCCCGATTGATGATATCAAAAGGCCGGATTTAAGACAACTAAAAAAAGCCAGTAAAGCAGTAGCTAGTGTTTTGAAAAAAGGAGATTTGGTGATTTATGAATCCACCACCTACCCAGGGTGCACTGAAGAAGATTGCGTTCCGGTTTTAGAAAAAGGATCAGGTTTAAAATATAATTTAGATTTTTATTGTGGTTACTCACCGGAAAGGATAAACCCTGGGGATAAAGTCAATACTTTGGTAAGCATTAAAAAAGTGACTTCCGGTTCTACTCCTGAAGTAGCTAATTATGTTGATGAACTATATGCTTCCATTATTGAAGCAGGAACCCATAAAGCAAGCTCAATTAAGGTGGCTGAAGCCTCAAAAGCCATTGAAAATGCACAAAGGGATGTGAATATTTCATTTGTTAATGAATTGGCTTTAATCTTTGATCGATTGGGAATTGATACCACAGAAGTGCTCGAGGCTGCAGGTACAAAATGGAATTTTTTAAAATATAAACCAGGCTTGGTAGGAGGTCATTGTATTGGAGTGGATCCCTATTATTTGGCCCATAAAGCAGAACAACTTGGGTATCACCCCGCGGTTATCCTATCAGGGAGACGTGTCAATGACAATATGGGGATGTTTGTGGCCAATAAGGTAGTTAAACTTTTGATAAACCGGGGTAAGGTTGTAAAAGGAAGTAAAGCCCTTATTTTAGGATTTACTTTTAAAGAAAACTGTCCTGATATCCGTAATACCCGGGTCATCGATATTTATAAGGAATTAATCCAATTTGGCTTAGATGTATCTGTTTATGATCCTTGGGCTTCCTGCAAGGAAGTACGTGAAGAGTATGGACTAAACTTAACTCCACCTCAAGCCTTAGGACAATACGATGCTATAATATTGACGGTGGGCCATGAAGAATTTAAGCAATTGGATTGGGATGCCATTAAAGCCAATGGCCATACGGTGATTTTTGATACCAAATCCTTTTTACCCAAAGAAATGGTCGATGGGAGGTTGTAGGTTGTTTCACAGAGAACTTAGAGTAGGCACTGAGCACCACGGAGGATTTTTATATTTGGCAGAGCAATTTTTTTTAAGTTTTAATTAGGCATAAGGCTCAATTATTTATCTCAGAGAACCTCTGTGCCTTCTCAGTGAACTCTGTGTAAGAAAAAATATGGAAGATCAACTCACAAAAGAGGTAATTGGAGCTGCTATAGATATTCATAAGGAATTAGGACCAGGACTTTTGGAATCTGCTTATCAAACTTGTTTGGGTTATGAACTTCGATCAAAAGGTTTGGAGGTGAAAAGGGAATTAAAATTACCTGTTGTTTATAAAGAATTGGAACTTGACCAAGGATATAGAATAGATTTACTGGTAAATAATAAGTTGGTTATTGAAACCAAAACTGTAGAGGCCTTGAATGATGTCCATTTAGCACAAATTCTTACTTACATGAAATTTGGGAATTATAGGACTGGTCTCCTACTAAATTTTCATGTCAAACGAATGGTGGAAGGTATAAAACGGGTAGTACTTTAATATTTTTAATAAGAAAATCAAATAAAATAAATCTCAGAGTTCCTCTGTGCCTTCTCAGTGCCCTCTGTGTAATATTAAATTATTTAATATATGAAAACCATTAACGTCATTCTTTCAGGTGGAGTAGGAAGCCGGCTTTGGCCACTTTCGAGGAAAAGCCGTCCCAAACAATACTTACCCATTTTTGATGGGCAGACATTATTTCAAAATACCATCCTTAGAAACCGGGAGCTTTGTGATTCTGTAATGGTGGTAGGAAACCAGGAAAATTATCAGCTTTCCAGAAATGATTTGGAGGAAGTTGGTATCAAAGACTATGTGGAAATTATTGAAGCCTGCCCCAGGAATACGGCAGCTGCCATTGCTTTTGCTGCTTTGGCGGCAAATCCTGAAGATATTTTGTTTGTAACCCCTTCTGATCATTTAATTGAAAGTGATGGGGCCTATGAACAGAGTGTTGAAAGAGGATTGGAGTTAGCAAAGGAAGGATATATTGTAACTTTTGGTCTTCAACCCACTAAACCTGAAACAGGTTTTGGTTATATCGAGTCTGATGGGGAAAACGTGAAAGGTTTCCGGGAAAAGCCAAACCTTGATACGGCAGAGAAGTTCTTGAAAAGAGGAAATTTCTTATGGAATTCAGGAATGTTTTGTTTTCAAGCAGGGGTGTTTTTATCGGAATTGGCTCATTACCAACCGGATGTATTACTCCATTCAAAAAACACCTTAGAATCCCATGAAAATGGTTTTCTAGATCAAAAATTGTCTATGGAAATTCCTTCCATTTCTGTGGATTATGCTGTAATGGAAAGGACGCAAAAAATTAAGGTGGTTCCATCATCTTTTGTCTGGTCGGATATGGGCTCATTTGAATCCATTTATGAATACCTGGAAAATAATGGACAAAAAAGGGATGAAAATGGAAACATGGTAATTGGTTCTGATATTCATACTGAATTTGCTGGGTTAAAAAATACCATTTTAATTCAAACCAAAGATGCCATACTTGTTCTACAAAAGGAAAAAGCTCAGGAAGTAAAAAAAGTGTATGAAAGGTTAAAAGCGGAAAAACCAGAATTGGTTTAGAGTAGCACAGAGTACACTGAGTAGGCACCGAGATTCACCGAGATATTTTATGATAAATTCAAATAAACCTCAGTGGACCTCCGTGATTTCTTTGTGATCTCTGTGAAACAAAATAATAGGATGAATAAAAATACAAGAATATACATAGCTGGCCATCGGGGCATGGTAGGTTCCGCCATTTGGCGGGCATTGGAAGGAAAAGGATATAACCAATTGATCGGAAAGACAAGCAAGGAACTTGATCTGAAAAATCAGGAGGCAGTAAAAAACTTTTTTGAAAAGGAAAGACCTGAAGTAGTAATTGATGCTGCTGCGAGGGTAGGAGGTATTTTGGCCAATAACAACTACCCGTATCAATTCCTGATGGAAAATATGCAGATCCAAAATAACCTTATCGATACTGCACATAAACAGGGAATCGATAAATTTATCTTTTTGGGATCATCCTGCATATATCCCAAGTTAGCACCTCAACCGCTTAAAGAGGAATACCTTTTGACCTCCTCCCTTGAACCCACCAATGAGTGGTATGCCATTGCCAAAATCACAGGAGTAAAGGCTTGTGAAGCTATTAGAAAGCAATTTGAGAAGGATTACATTTCCCTAATGCCTACTAATCTATTTGGCCCCTTTGATAATTTTGATTTAGAAACCTCCCATGTTTTGCCAGCAATGATCCGAAAGTTTCATGAGGCAAAAATACAGGGCAATGAGCCTGTCGAATTGTGGGGATCAGGAACACCAAAGCGGGAATTTTTGCATGTGGAAGATATGGCTGATGCAGTTGTTTTTGCCTTGGAAAATGATTTCCAGGATAATCTCTATAATGTGGGCACAGGGTTGGATTTAAGTATTAAAGAACTGGCCGAATTGATCCAAAAAACAGTTGGGCACCAAGGGGAAATCATTTGGGATAGCAGCAAACCAGACGGCACTCCAAGAAAGCTGATGGATGTATCCAAGATGAGCAATGCTGGCTGGAAAGCAAAAATCAAATTGGAAGATGGAATTAAGGATACTTACCAATGGTTCCTGGAGAATATTGACTCAATTAAACAAGTTAAGTTGTAGTTAAGGGTTAATTGTTAAGAGTTAATGGAATCCGACCCTTAACAATTAACGATTAACTTTTAATCCAAAAATCTTAAAAAACACGAAAAGCGTAATATTAAAATAAAATGACAAATAAATCACAGAAGGTTGCCCTTATTACGGGTATTACTGGTCAGGATGGAGCCTATTTGGCGGAACTTTTATTAGAAAAAGGTTATAAAGTTCATGGTATAAAAAGAAGGACTTCATTGTTTAATACTGATAGAATAGACCATTTGTATGAAGATCCCCATGTAGAAAATCCACAGTTGGTTCTGCATTATGGAGATATGACAGATTCTATGAATTTGACGCGAATCATTCAGGAAACCCAACCAGATGAGATTTATAACTTGGCTGCTATGTCTCATGTGAAAGTATCTTTTGATACTCCAGAATATACCGCTAATGCGGATGGTATTGGGACTTTACGGATTTTAGAAGCAGTAAGGTTTTTAGGATTGGAGAAGAAAACTAAAATCTATCAAGCATCTACTTCAGAATTATACGGGTTAGTTCAGGAGGTACCTCAAAGGGAAACGACTCCTTTTTATCCTAGATCCCCGTATGCAGTGGCAAAAATGTATGCCTATTGGATTACTGTAAACTATCGTGAGGCTTATAATATTTTTGCTTGTAATGGAATTTTGTTTAATCACGAATCTCCATTAAGGGGGGAAACTTTTGTTACCCGGAAAATTACTCGAGCTGTTTCTAAAATCGCTTTAGGACTTCAAGAAAAAATCTATTTAGGTAATCTTGATGCAAAACGGGATTGGGGGCATGCTAAAGATTATGTGAGAATGATGTGGATGATTCTTCAAGCAGATCAACCTGAGGATTGGGTAATAGCCACAGGTGTTACAACTACAGTAAGAGATTTTGTAAAAATGGCATTCCAAGAAGTTGGTATTTCCCTAAGGTTTGAAGGCGAAGGAGTTGGTGAAAAGGCTTTTGTAGACTCTTGTTCAAACGCTGAATTTCAATTACCTGAAGGTATGGAAGTAGTTAATGTCGATCCAAAGTATTTTAGACCTACAGAGGTTGAATTATTGATTGGTGATCCATCGAAGGCAAAAGAAAAACTTGGCTGGGTGCCTGAACATGATCTGGCAAGCTTGGTAGAGGATATGATGATGAGTGATTTGAAGTTAATGCGTAAAGAGCAGTATCTTAAGGATGGTGGGTACAATATTTTGAATAATTTTGAATAGGATAGTATAAATTGAAAAAAGATTTTATGGGCGCCAATCTAACAATGAGTACAACAAGTACTATCAAAGTTACAAAAGGAAAATTATCTGGAACAGTTAAACTTAGTGGTGCCAAAAATAGCGCATTACGTTTATTAGCCGCTTCTATATTAACGGATGGTGAGGTTCGTCTTTCAAACTTTCCAAATGGTCTGTTGGATATCCAAGTGCATTTGGAAATGCTACAGGTCCTAGGAAAGGAATATGTGTCTAAGGATGATACTGTAGTAATTCGTCAAAATCAGATACTTGAGACAGAATTAAAATGGGACAAAAGGTCAATTAGAAATACACTATTGATCTTAGGGGCATTGACCGCAAGATATGGAGAAGGAAGGGTTCCCTTGCCGGGTGGTTGTAAGCTAGGCGAGCGTAAATATGATATCCATGTAATGTTGTTGGAGCAGTTGGGTGCGAAAGTATGGGAAGAAGAAGGTATGTTGTGCACTCAAGTAGGTGATGCTGGGAGATTTATTGGTAATGATATTTATCTACCGATCAGGTCCACAGGTGCTACTGAAAACGCCATCTTGTGTGGTGCTTTAGCCAACGGAATTACAACAGTTTGGAATCCTCATATCCGGCCGGAAATACTTGATTTGATCCATATGCTAAATAAAATGGGGGCAGACATAAAGGTATTTGGTCAGAAATGTATAGTCATTCAGGGAAAGGAAGAGTTAAGAGGGGTTGAACATGAAGTCATTCCAGACAATATGGAAGCCCTTACTTGGGCCATTGGATCCGTAATTACCGATGGGGATGTTGAAATCCTTAATTTCCCTAAAAACCATTTGGATGTACCTATGGTTTTTTTAAAGGAAAGTGGAATGAAGATTTACGAAGGAGAGAATTCCGTTATTGTGAAGGGGGGTACTACATATCCTTTGGAAATTAGTACTGGCCCTTATCCCGGAATAAACTCTGACATGCAACCATTATTAGCTGTCTATGGAGCGATGAGTAGTGGAGTTTCTAAGATTGTTGACCTTAGGTTTCCTGGAAGATACGCCTATGCTGAAGAACTGGGTAAGATGGGAATGGATTTTGAAGTCATAGGAGATTTGTTAGTTATAAATGGTGGAAGACAACTTCATGGTGCAACAGTTCAGGCGCTTGATTTAAGAGCAGGGATAGCGCTCTTATTAGCAGGGTTGACTGCTGAAGGAGAAACGGTAATTGAAAATGCTTGGCAAATCCACCGGGGATATGATGATTTATATTTGAAACTGAAGGATTTAAATATAAGGATTTAGATTTTATGAGGAATATGATAAGCTCTGTATTGAAGCTTTTAAAAGAAGATAGAAGTGATTCAGCATCTTTTTTGTATGATTTTTTTTTAAATCCTAAGTATAAGGTAATGTTAAATTATAGATTGGGTGTATACATTCAGAATAGTAAGTTTTTTTTGCATGGCTTTTTTTTGAATATTCTAAGATATAGGATGGTTGTTAGGAGAGGTTGTGATATTTCTTATTCTGCAATTATTGGTAAGAAGTTACATTTACCTCATCCCATTGGAATAGTTATAGGGGATGATGTTATAATTAAAGATAATGTTACTATTTTTCAGAACGTTACCCTGGGAAGTCATGGTAAAGTGAATGAAGAATTGAAGTATCCTGAAATTGGAAATGGAGTCAAAATTTATGCTGGTGCCAAAATTATAGGTGGAATTTCGGTTGGTGAAGAGGCTGTTATTGGAGCAAACTCTGTGGTTACTAAAGATGTTCCACCACGTTCAGTTATAGTAGGTGTCCCGGGGAGAATAATTGCTTCTAGATGAAAAGTTTTATTAGTGATATTTTTCGGGTAGGAATCTCGAAAATACTTATTATATTATCTGGATTTTCAACTTCAATTATAGTTGCAAGAACATTGGGTCCGGAGAAGAATGGGATTATTGCTGCTCTAATTGTTTATCCAAATATTTTTATGACGATTGGTTCGCTTGGAGTAAGGCAGTCTGTTACCTATTTTTTAGGGAAAAAAAAATATCCTGAAGACGAAATAAAAAGAGGAATTGTTCAGATTTGGGTTCTTACATCATTCATTTCAACAATTTCATGCTTTTTGTTGATGTTTTTCTTTAGCAAATCACTTAAGGAATTTAATTTATTGATGCTTGCGGTCGCTCCTGTTTCATTTAGTTTGTTTAATACTTATTGTTCGGGAATTTATTTAGGGAAAAATAAAATTAAGGAATTTAATGCAGTAAACTGGATTCCGTCAGTAATAACGACTATTTTATCATTTGTAACTCTTGTTATTCTAAAATCAGATATTTCCGGTTATCTATTGTCAATTTTCTTAGGACAATTAATGATGTTTTTTGTTTTGGTTTTTAGGGATAATTTCTTAGGGTTTATTAGTGTTCTGATTAATGTTGATCTTGTTAAAAATTTAATTCGATTAGGGACTATTTATGCTGTTTCTCTTCTTGTTATAAATTTAAATTATCAACTCGACATTGTAATATTGGAACAATTAAGTTCAGATTTCGAAATGGGTATATACTCAAGAGGTGCAAATATTGTTCAGTACCTTTGGCAAATACCAATGTTGTTTAGTACGATTATTTTTGCAAGAAGTAGTTCTTCGAAAAATAGTTTTCAATTTTCTCTTAAGGTTTCTCAATTATTAAGGGTCTCTTTATTGGTGATAGGTTGTATTTCAATAGTATTGTTAATAATTTCTGATTGGATAATTTTAGGAATGTATGGAACGGCCTATATAGAGAGTGTTTCGGTGTTGAGACTACTTTTACCTGGTGTTTTAATTTTAACTCTATTTAAAGTGATGAATATGGATTTGGCAGGGAGGGGAAAGCCATGGGTCTCGATGAAAGCGATGCTACCTGCGTTAATTATTAATGTTGTTTTGAATATTATTCTCATTCCGAAATATGGAGCAGATGGAGCTGCTATTGCCTCCACCATCAGTTATTCAATAGCAGGTCTTTTATTCCTATGGTTCTACAGTAGTGAAGTCCAGATAGGAATTAAGGAAATTTTGAAATTCAAAAAAAGTGATATCGCACCTTTTAAAGGAGTGATAAGTAAGTTTATATAAATGAAAGTATTCGAAGAATTTGAGCTGACAAATTATAACTCGTATAAGATACATTCCAAGTGTAAGAGGGCTTATTTTCCAGATTCAGAGGAAGATATAATAGATTTGTTTTCAAGGAGTCAGGATTATGTTTTATTAGGTTCGGGCCACAATGTTATTTTGTCAAATTCCTATTATGAAAGAGAATTTATAATTTTCAACGGTAATTTCTCACAAATAGGTCTGAATGATAATGGAATATTAGAAGCTGAATCAGGTGTGACGATGTATGACTTGAGCCTTTTTGCGTTGGATAACGGGTTGACAGGCTTAGAGATTTTTTACGATATTCCGAGTTCGCTTGGTGGAGCTGTTGTAATGAATGCTGGTGCAAGTGGAGAGGAGATCAAAGACGTATTGGTTAAGGTTCGTTATTTGGATTTAGTGGATTTACAGGTTAAGGAAATCTTTAAAGAAGATATGGATTTCCAGTACAGAAATAGTTTTTTTCAGAAAAACACGAACAAAATTGTAATTAAAGCCTGGCTAAAGCTTGAAAGTGGGGATTGCGAGAAGATAAAATCAAAGATGGACCAGATAAGAAGTCAGAGGTGGCAAAAACAGCCTAAAGATTATCCAAACGCTGGAAGTGTCTTTAAAAGACCTAAAGGATATTATGTTGGGGCGTTAATTGACGAACTGAAGCTGAAAGGATTGACAAAAGGGGGAGCCAAAGTTTCTGAAAAACACGGTGGATTTATTATTAATTTTGATGGTGCCAGTGGAAAAGATATTATTGAATTGATAACCGAAATAAAGGATAGAGTGATGGGAAAATTCGGGATAGAATTGGAAGTAGAGCAAAGAATAATTTAAAATTTGATGTTGGTCAGTATTGTTTCAGTCTTTTATAATAGAGAGAATGTTGTTGATATTTCTGTAAAAAGTTTAATTAAACAAACTTATAGAAATGTAGAGATTATTTTGTGCGATGATGGATCGTCGGATGATACTTTTAAGAAATTGAAAGCTTATGAATCACTTGATGATAGAATTAGAGTGATCCATCACCAGAATGTCGGTTTTACAAATGCAATTCGAAAAGCTGTTGATACAGCTAATGGAGAATTGATAGCCATTCACGGATCTGGTGATTACTCTTATCCTGAGAGAATACAAAAGCAAGCAAATTATTTATCCGAAAACCCATCGGTTGGAGTAGTTGGTTGCTTATTTGAAAGAGAGGATTTAATCCTTAATAGGAAGGTAATTGTGGAACGTAGCAAAAGTGACGATGTGTTGAATAGTATTTGCGTGAGTCATGGAGAAGTTATGTTCAGAAAAGATGTTTACAATGCAGCAGGTGGATATAGGGCTTTTTTTCATTTTTCACAGGATAGGGATTTATGGTTAAGGATGTCCTTATCTAGCAAGTTGGATTTCGTTCCTGAAGTACTGTATACGGCTTTCACAAGAAATGATGGAGTAACGGGAAATGCTTATAAGCGAGCCATTCAGTTATTTTTTGCAGAAATGGCGAAGCAGATGTACGAAATGCGGAGGCAGGTTGGGTGGGATTTTATAGATAAGTTTGGAAACAACGCCTGGGTATTTAAGAAAAAATCTAAACGGCTAGGAAAGGAGTTGATGAAGCATTCACTATGGACCTTCAGGCAAGGTTACGCTGAAGAGGCTGGTAGGATCTTATGTTTAGCAAAGGATGAATCTAAAGCAGTTCCAATAAGAATGGCGGTTTTGCTTGTTTTTCTTTTGAGTAAATTTGAAAACGGTCCCGATTATTTATCGCGCATTCTGGACTTCAAAAGGAAGCTTCTTAAATGAGCCCATTGGTAATTAGCAAGAATAAGTTGGAGAAGTATTTAGTGCTAATTCTCTTGTTTATGGTAGTTTACCTTCCTCCATTTAGATTTTTAGTGGTGTCACCTGAATATCTTTTAATTATTGGATTTCTTGGCTGGAGCTTGATTCACTTTGGTGCATTTAAATTCGGAATAACCACAAGGTCTATTTTCGTATTTATTTTGACTTTTGCACTTATTGTGTTCTATCTCATTCTAAAAGAATACCTCAGCACTGGAATTAAGGATGTAGGATTTCAACATTTGTATTGGGTCAAGCAATTTAGATTTTTTGTAAATATACTTCTTGTTTCACTTCCATTTGCTCTATTCCTCTATAAGCGAAAATGGACGGTAGAGGAATTATTGGAAGCTTTTGTTGTTATTGGTGTTGTTCAATCAGTTTTTGCAGTAATAATGTTAGCGTTTCCTAGTTTCAAAATTTATGTAACGGAACAGATGTTAGATCTACAATTTATGTTTGAAAATAAAGGAGACAGATTATTATTTAGGATATTTGGCTTGTCTTCTGAGTATTTATTTACCTATCCCATATTTCAGGGATTTGTTTTGATGATCATATTCACAACGGTTGCTCAAGGACTTTATAAATATGTTTGGTTTGTACCTTTAATTATAATAAGTATAGTTTTTAATGCTAGAATTGGGATAGTTGCCATTCCAATTATTCTTTTTGTCTATTTTGTTTTTACATTAAGAAAATCAGATGCCTTTGTAAGTCTTTCAAAATTTATCAAAATTATCTCTGCTATTTTACTGGCGGTTTTATTGTTAGTTTTTAGTATTTCATTTTTTATTGACCCGGAAATATTCAATTATATGGTCTTAAGGGGATTGGAGTCAAATTCAAGTGGAGCTAATCACTGGGACAATCTATTTGAAAGAATGCTTGTGTTACCAAGTACCATTGGAGGGATTTTCTTTGGAGAAGGAAGGTACTTGTATGGAAACGTTTATGACGTTCAATCTGACATAGGTTATATCAATGACTTGTTGTTTGGTGGAGTATTCTATATTATTGTTTATTTTACTTTGATATGGTATTTGTTTAGGAATAAGTATCAGAGTTTTTCAAGAATTCAGAAAGTGTTGTTCTCTTCTGTTTTTTTGTACATAATAGTATGTAATTATAAAGGTCCATTACTTGTGAATAATGGCTTCTTGAGGGCAGTATTTATTGTCCTCTTTCTTCATATTATAAATAGTAAAAATGAATCTAAATCCGTTAGTTTCGATAATTACCGTAACCTACAATAGTGAAAAGTTTATTCAAGATACTTTTCGATCTATTGAAAATCAGACGTATAAAAATTTTGAATATTTAGTTATTGACGGTAAATCTAAGGACAATACACTTAAACTTGCATTAGAATTCAAAGAAAGATTAAGTCAAGAAATGAATATACTTTCTGAGAAGGATGAAGGAATATATGATGCTATGAACAAAGGTATTAGGTTAGCGAAAGGAGAATTAATTTGTATCCTAAACAGTGATGATTTCTTAGAACCTACCGCTTTAGAAAAATATGTGGAAACTTATAATTTGAATGATCAATCTGATAATTTGATTATAGTTGGCGATGCTAATATGGTAAGTGAAGTAGGTGAATTGCGGTATAATCGAGTAAATAATAATGATATTTTAAATAATCAAATAGAATTTACTATGCCATTAGTTCATCCGGCAT
Organism: Echinicola jeungdonensis; assembly: GCF_030409905.1. Lineage (NCBI taxonomy): Bacteria > Pseudomonadati > Bacteroidota > Cytophagia > Cytophagales > Cyclobacteriaceae > Echinicola > Echinicola jeungdonensis. The sequence continues at coordinate 503,185 of NZ_JAUFQT010000001.1, read as the reverse complement.
TTTGTGTTCATAGAAACTTATATAATAATTTGATTGGTTTATTTGATACAAGTGTAAAATTAATTGCTGACTATGATTTTACTTACAAAGCATTTAAATCTGGAAAAGTAGAATTTAGGTTTACCGAAACTGTTTCGGTTAATATGAGAGAAGGTGGAGTTTCAGATATTTTTGATTTAGGCTTAATTTGGGATAGAGCGATTTCAAGATATAGGGTTAGAAAAGGATACCAAAGTTTTTTAAAAAATTCTGCGTTGTGTTTTAAGTTTTTTAGTGAAGAGGTCATTAGGCAGTTCTTGAAGAAATATTTTGCAAAATCTAAACTATTAAAAACAAACCGTAAATAATGTTAAGAAAATTAAGGTTTTTGATACCGGATGGAATGAAGCAAAAGTTACTTTATCCGGGATTTTATCTTTCGAATTTTAAAAAGAAGGTTTTTGATAGCTCTACTAATAATTTTAAAATTATAAGCGCTGGCTATAAAAATGAGTTTGGAGGGTATTTCAATATCCATTTGTCAAATAGTTTGGGAGATGTATTGTTTCACGGTACTGATGAGTCGGCCTTTTCTTGGCCTCCAAAAGAAAAGGTTGCCATATGTATAAAAAAAGAAAATGAAGAAAAAGGTGAAATCCTGGCCTACTCCGAAGCTTGGAATTGGCAACAAGGTGCATTTTTAAGATGGCTGTCAGATGAATTGATTTGCTATAATGATTTTGATAAAGGTACAGGTAATTACTGTTTGAAAATCATTAATAAATCGGGGAAACTCAAGGGTGAAATTCAATATCCAATCGGAGCCATTCATCAACTAGGAAAGATCGGGGTATCTTACAACTTTGAGAGATTGAGTGTCCTTAGGGAAGATTATGGATATTTTTCGAAGGAAGCTATAGATATTCAAGCTGTTTTAAATGATTCGACGGCATTTAGAACAATAGATCTTAATAACGGTGATATAATAAGAGAAATTAAATTTGATGAGTTAAGAGAGATTCTAAAAATAAATCCTGATAAAGATAAAGTTAATCATTTTGAGTTTAGTCCTAACGGGAGAAAGGTTGCGTATTTATATAGATATTGGTTGGGGAACATTAAGTTCACAAAGCTAATGGTGTTTGATTTGGAAAACGGGTCAAATTCACTAATAGGTGAGGAGGATTTTTATTCTCACTTTTGTTGGTTGGATAATCAAAAAATAATTGTTTTTGGTCAGCTTGGTAAGGAGAATAAATTTTTTGTGATCGATATTGCCTTAAATAGGAAGGTGATCCCAGATTATTTTGTCCCATTCCATGATTCTCATCCTACAACTAACTTGGATAATATCCTTGTTTTTGATAGCTACCCTAGTTTTTTCCGGAGATCAACAGTCTATTTGTTGAATCTAGAAAAATCAAAAAATTCAATTATCTATGAGGCTGTCCATCATCCAAAATTTAGGGGAGTGAACAGAATAGACCACCATCCAAGAGTAAATGATAACGGAACAAAGGTATACATTGATGTGCCGCATGGAGCTAATAGAAAGTTTGGAGTAGTTGAGTTATGACAGTTTCAATTGTATTGGCTTGTAGAGATAATACAGGGAGTTTAGAGGATACTATTAAGTCTATATTAACCCAAAGTTATACTGATTTTGAGTTAATTATAGTAGATGATGGTTCTAAGATTCCTGTTGAGTCCACTTTAAAAAGAGTCAATGATCCTCGAATTAAAATATATAGGATAGATGGCCAAGGATTAGGGGGAGCTCTGAATTTTGGTATTTCAAAGAGTCAGGGTAAGTATATTGTTCGTATTGACGATGATGACTTAATGGCTAAGATTAGGATAGAAAAACAAGTTGATTTTTTAGATAGAAATGAAGATGTGGTGTGCGTAGGAACCCAATTATGGTTTAAGTCAGATAATAAATATAGAGCGTTAAGGAAATTCCCATTAACTCATGAGGAAATTGTAAGAGATTTAATAAAGCTTCGATTTAGCATTGCACATTGTTCAGTTATGTTTAGGAGAAGTTCATTTGACCAGATTGGCGGGTACAGAGTAAAAGGTGGCGGTCAAGATTTAGATTTATTTTTGCAATTTTCCAAAGTTGGAAAATTGGCTAATCTAGATGAATTTTTGACCTACTACAATCTTTCATTAGGCGGATTGTCTGTCAGGGCACCTAAAAATAAATATAGGGCATATTTGTTTGCCTTAGAATCTGTTAGTTTGGATGCAGACTTTAAAGATAAGTATCCTAACATTTATCAATCGATTAGATTATTAAAGTATAAAGTTAGCAGGAAACATAATTACACGTTCTTTTTGAAAAGGGTTGTTCTTTTATTGCAAGTAAATTTTTTAGGGAAAAATATGATATAATATTTATAGTTTAATGTTATATATCTTCGATTATAAAAAAATTTTTGATTACAAACCGATTTTAAATAAGAATAAAGTATTTAGATACTATATTAGTATTTGTCAATGCCTAGTTTTAAGTAGTTATAATGAATGTTATATATGAAAGTGTATAAAGGTTCTTTTGGAAAAGTAGTTTCTACTATGGGTTATAATGTGTTTTCTGATCATTTAGAGAAAGTACCACTAGATAAAAAACATGTTGTTCTTAACACAATAAGTCCCAATTCATATGGAATCGCCAAGAACGATGGAAAATTTAAAAATGCATTAAAGGATTCGGATATTTTGGTTTTGGATGGGGTTTATTTTGGGCTTGGATATTTCCTTTCCACTGGAAAAGCGATAAAAAAAAATCAGGGACCAGAAGTTTTTGATTTTTTCATAAACAAGGCTAATGATTTAGCATTAAAGGTTTATTTCTTGGGCTCATCCCAAGAGACCCTAGAAAAAATAAAAGTAAAAGTTAAACTTAAGTATCCAAAGGTTAAGGTCTCGTCTTTTTCACCCCCATTTAGACAAAAGTTTAGTGAGGAGGAAACTAATGAAATGATTAATAAGATAAATAAGTTCAAGCCCGATATTTTGTTTGTTGGTATGACCTGCCCAAAACAAGAAAAATGGATTTTTTTGAATAAGGAGAAAATAGATGCAAATTTAATCTGTAATATAGGAGCTGTTTTTGATTGGGTTGCTGGAAATCAAAAAACTATACATCCAATATGGTGGAAATTAAGATTAGCTTGGCTTAAAAGAACAATTGATCGACCCGAAATTCTTAAACGATATCCTAATATATTCCTTTATTTTAAGGATATGTTGCTGTTTATATTTAAATTAAAAAAATCATTTTAATTAACAATTTATTTGACGTTTTATTGATGAACTAAATGCTACCAATGAATAAACAAATTAATAATGTACTCATATATGGCTTTGGCAGAATGGGACTAACTCATTATTCCATATTGAAAGGTTTAAATCCGAATCTGAATTTTACTATTGTGGAACCCGGTAAAATTCTGTATAAACTTCTCAAATCAAACTTTAATTCTCGATTTGTACAAAGTGATGAAAGACTTAATGATTCATTTGATTTAACTTTAGTTACTACACCACCTTTCATACATAATCAAATTCTTGAGAGATCACTTGCACGAGGTGATGAAAGAATATTTGTTGAAAAACCTTTTGGTGGACATACAAATACCGAAAGTGATATTAAAGGGGATAATGTCTATATTGGTTATGTGCTTCGTTATAATCCTTGCATACAATGGGTCAAAAAGAATATAAAACCAGCTGATATTATTTCAATTAAAGGTCAATATTTTAGTAATACAATTGAAAAAAAACCTAAAGGCTGGAGAAACGGCTCTTTTTCTGGGGTGCTAAATGAAATGGGGTCTCATATTATTGATTTAATTTGCTATTTAGCTAATGTTGAAGAGTTCGATATTCAGGAATCACGTAAACAATCGATTATTTCAGATGTTGATGATGTAGTTGAAGCTGTTTTGAGTTCGGGTAGTATGAGTATCTCTCTTAATTTTAATTGGGTGAAAAAGGAGATTCGCAAACCGATTTTTGGGCTTGAAATTGAATTAATTAATAATGCAAGACTTTTTGTGGACCAGCAAACCATTAAAATCTATGAGGGAGATGTCTTGATTAAAAAAGTTGCCGTTACCGATCTTGCGGAAACAGTTCCATACTATTTAAGAGGAATTGATTTTACCAAGCAGATGGAGAATCTCTTAGGTAATGCAGGCACACTTTGCTCAATGCATGAGGCCCTTAAAGTAAATAGGATAATGAATAATATATTAAAATAATGAAAATAATTCTAGGTGATAATCAGTTTTTTGGAATAAACCATTTTGATTTAGAAAAAGGGAGCCAAACTAAACAAAAGTTTTCTACAGTCAACAAAATTGATGAATTTATAAATTCTTCGCTTGAAATTGGATTGGATGGTTTTATGATTAATTCCAATGAAATAGGATATGATTTAATAGATGGTAAAAATTATGATTTGAACAAAGAGATCCACTATAGTATACCATATCCGCATAAATATGCGAGTATGGTAAATGAAAATGGAATGCTTAGCTTGCTTTCTTACCTCTTTAAGAATATCTCAATAGTTTCTAATTTTAATGAAATTGTAAAACTTTTTGTAACAAGAAACTTGCTTCATCTTATGCCTTTGGCATTGGATCTTGAAGTTCCAAAAAAGCTTCGAAAGGGAAGTATTGTATATCTTCAGAATATAGTTACTGATTTGCTCATAGGAATGGGCAGAGAAGATATTTTGATTAAATTTATTAAGGAGGTAATCCAGAAAGGATATAAACCTGGAATAATCACACTAAACCCAATTATTTTAAACAAAATTTTAGATAAGGTGGATCCTAAAATACTTCAAGACCTTATTGTTTGCTTTAACATTAATGCTGAAGGTTTTAATGTGTTCCCATCACTAAAAGAGGTAGAATCCTTTATTAATGATTCACATCCTTATATGTTAATGGGTATGAGTATATTTGCAAGTGGTGCAAGTAATATTCCTCAATCCATTCAATATATAAAAGAATTAAATTTAGATTACATCGTGTTTGGAACATCTAAAATTGAAAATGTCCTTCATAACTATGAATTGTTTTGTCAGAATTAGTGTAATAACCAATCTCGTCTATCCGTAGAATAGCATCCGAGCCAGGTGTGGATTGCATTTGCACTTTTCAATACGCATCGTACTTCATTGTTTCCATAGAAAGATTGTTATTATTAAAAAAATAGTCTTCAAAAATGATGTTGGATTTGATGTTATTCTGATATGATGCCCTAAATTTATAAACATGTGGCCACTATTTTATTTGTCATTTCTGTTGGTTTGTTGTACTAGTACGGAAGGGGGGCGGGTATCCGGAAACTCTGACTCTAAGGAGATCGATTTAGACACGAGTGAAGGGGGGCGTGCAATTTCAATTTGTCAAGGGCAAAATCAGAAAAATGTTGTTGTCTTTATTTCACCAAAAGGAACTGACAGTTATCCTGGAACATCTTTACAGCCATTGAGATCCATTAAAGAAGCTATTCGTAGGGTTGGCAAAAGTCGAACTAATGTAACTTTATTTCTAAGGGAGGGGGTATACCAGTCGGCAGGTTTAGTATTGAATCAACAGAATCTTGATCTCCAAAGTCTAACTATATCAAATTTTGAACGTGAAAAAGTAGTTATCTCAGGTGGGTTTCCGTTAGAAGCTACTTCGTTTAAAAAATACAAGTCAGGTAGTAATATTTACTACTTGAATCTACCTGAGGGACTTAATGGAGAAATTGGTGAAATATCCCGTATCAATTCTACAGGTTTTTACGAAACGAAAAATCCGCTCGCCATGGAGCTTTTTTTTAATGATGAGCCCATGCAGTTGGCGAGGCATCCTAATAATAAACTGATATCTATCGATCGGGTTATTTCAAGTGACCCGCAAAATCTAAGGGAAGAGTCAGTTTTTTACTTTGATCCGAATGTAAAGCTAAATTGGAAAGTAATAGATGAAGTACGGATAGGAGGACAATTTTCAGTTGGTTGGATTAATAATAATTTTAAGGTAAAGGACCTGGATTTAGTGTCGAATAAACTTGTTACTTCAAAAACGCCTTACCACGGTATTTATGCTACAAATGACACTACTACCGAAGTACTAAAAAGCTCTCGAAATTTGAGAGGTTTTTATTTCTTTAATGTTTATGAAGCATTGGATACTAAAGGGGAGTGGTTTTATGATAAAGACAAAGAACAGATTTTTCTTATTCCGCCTGGGAATTTGAAAAGAGCAACTTTAAGTCTTTCCGTTTTGGGAAGTCCTTTTATGAGGATTGAGAATTCAGATGTTCCTATCACTATCAAGGGATTGAATTTTACAACTACGAGAGGAAGGGGGGTGGAACTTGTCGACTCTAAGAATATCACTATAAGTAATTCGACTTTTCGAAATATAGGGCTGGAAGGTATTAAAACAGAAAACTGCGAAAATCTTAAAATCGATTCCTGTAAAATATCAAATACAGGAGCAGAGGGGATCTACTTGTCCGGAGGTGAAAGGAAAAACTTAATTCCCTCAAATAACTCCGTTACTAACTGTGTGATAAATGACTTCTCAAGGGTCTTTAGAAGTTATTCTCCCGGTATCAGAATAGTTGGAGTGGGACATTTAATTTCAAATAATCACTTATATGGTGCTCCTGGACAAGCCATTATATTTAGTGGAAATGACCATGTGATTGAAGACAATTTGATTGAAGATGTTTGCAATGAATTTACTGATATGGGAGGTGTTTATAGTGGAAATGATCCATCATCTACAGGAACAATCATCAAGGGAAACATATTTAATGGGATTAATAATCCTAAAAGTAATATGATTGCTTCTATTTATATTGATGATGGGAATAGTGGTTTGATTATAGAGGATAATATTTTTATTGAATCAGGCTCTCCACTTTTTGGTGCTATAACTATAAATGGAGGGGCTTTTAATCAATTGAAGAATAATACTTTTATCAATTGTGGAAAGGCTTATTATGCGAAGTATTGGTCAAATCAAACTGTTAAGAATAGATTTTTTGACTCCCCTGAGAATTATAAGAAGTTTACTGAGATTGTGGATATAAGATCTACTAAGTTTGTTGAGAAGTACCCACATCTTGTTGATTTTATGAACTTTGAGAAAGTTGAGAGAAAAAACCATATATCTGGAACAAGATTATACAATGTTAGGTATTTTGGAATGGGCGAAGGGTTTAAAACCGAGGAAAGACAGGAAACTGTTACCAAGTCTAAAATGGATCAGGCCACATTGGAGAGGTTAAATCGGTGGAAAATTAAATTATGATATAGAATCGACAAAATTGAAAACAAATTTTATAGTGAAATTTTCACCCTATAACTTTCATCTGTTAGGAATTTTGGAAAAAATTAACACACTGAATATTTATGGACTGAAAAAAACGCTTAGTTTTAGTTTGTAAATACAACTTCATATTCTCGCAATTTGTAATTGTCCTTACCAATCATCACGGTTCGGCTCCAGTCTTGAAGCTATTTGATCTAATTTATAAAAGAATTATTAAATGAAAATTCTCATTACCGGCACAGCCGGATTTATTGGTTTCCACTTGGCCCAAATGTTACTTGAGCGGGGCGATACCGTGGTAGGCTTGGACAGTATAAATGACTACTATGATATCCAACTAAAGTATGGCCGTCTTGCAATGACGGGGATACCCTATGATAAAATTAAATATGGCAAAGTCGTGCATAGTGATGTTTATCCCAATTATCGCTTTATCCAGTTGAATCTTGAGGACAAGAGTGGCATTGACCGGCTGTTTGAAGAGGAACAATTTGATGCGGTGGTGAATTTGGCGGCACAAGCAGGTGTAAGGTATTCACTAGAAAACCCGTTAGCATATATTGATTCTAATATAGTGGGATTTACTCATATTCTTGAAGCTTGCCGAAATCATAATACTGGACATTTGGTTTATGCTTCTTCAAGTTCAGTTTATGGGGCGAATTCACAAATGCCATTTTCAACTTCGCACTCCGTAAACCATCCAGTTTCTCTTTATGCTGCATCAAAAAAATCTAACGAATTGATGGCCCATACTTATAGCCATTTATTTAATATTCCAACAACCGGATTAAGGTTTTTTACTGTTTACGGCCCATGGGGTAGGCCCGATATGGCCCCTATGATTTTTACATCAAAAATTATTAAGGGGGATCCTATTAAGGTATTTAATTATGGGGATATGCAAAGGGATTTTACCTTTATTGACGATATTGTTGAAGGAATTGTTAGCGTAATTGACAACCCACCTAAAGGAAATCCTGATTGGAATGGTGAGGCGCCGGACCCTTCAAGTGCTAAAGCTCCATATAAAATTTATAACATTGGAAATTCCAATCCAGTTAAATTAATGGATTTTATAGAGACTATAGAAAATAATTTAGGAATAAAAGCAAAAAAAGAATTATTACCTATTCAACCAGGAGATGTTCCTTCCACCTATGCTGATACAAGTGAATTGGAAAATGACTTAGGGTATAAACCAGAAACTTCAATTGACCAAGGGGTAAAAGAATTTGTTAAATGGTACAGGGACTTTTACAAGGAAAGTAAGTCTATTGTAGAAAGCCAGGAATCTTAAGACGTAAAATGATAGAATTTAGACCAAAAAATCCGCAGTGGAGTCGAAGTTCAAATCCGAAATCCTTAGGTTTTGGTCCAATTAAACCAGAAACCTCAGCTCTACTAAACAACAATTCTAATCACAATTTTCCTTTCCTGAATTCCAGTTTTTATTTAAAAGATTAAGCAGATAAGGAAATAACCTCCGTTTCCAAATGCCAGACTGCTTTGTTGTTCCTCTACGCAAAGCTCCAGGAGGCAGTGACGTACTGCTTTCGCCCTTCGGCTTTCGGCCATTTGCGCCCAACGCTTAACACTTAAAATTTATCGCTTAACCTTCGAATCACTATTATCCAATCCCGAATCCCGAATTATTCCGATGACCTGTTAAATTTTTCTTCCCTAAAACGGTTGGCTTCGACTCCGCTCAGCCACCGACCTTGGTTTTTCAGTTAACCAATTAACCAAATAAACAGTTAAACTTTGTTTCCAAATGCGAGACTGCTTCGTCGTTCCTCCTCGCAGTGACGTTTCCCCTTTCGCCCTTCGTTCTTCGCCATTCTGCTTTCCACATCTTTTTAAGTTTCTGATAACTGCGATCGCTCCCCAAACGCTTAACAATTAACAATTTCTCTCCAAATCACAATTATCAAATCCCATATCCCCTACCAAAAACAAAAAAATATCCCCATCTTTGTCCCTTGAAAATCAACCTTATTCCTGATGGGCAGATTCCTGTTTTTATTTCTTTCTTTTTTGTGCTATAACCTAGGAAACCTCTTCGCCCAAACCCTACCAACAGGCTCCCCAGCCCTCGAAGAATCCCTCCGCCGAAAACAATTCCTCGGCGAAATAGACTCCACCATTTCCTTTAATCTTCGCCCTCTCCAACCCAATTTTCTTTTTGGAATAGATCCCAGTTATGATTATGCTCCTTTTGAAACGGGGTATCATTGGGGAGAAATTAACCGGGATTCTCCAGATAAAGTAATCACTTGGATGCCGGTTAGGAATACCCTTGCCTTAAATACAGGGAGGCCTTATGGTTATGGGAATGGCCCCATGATCCCTAATGTGGGTTTCCAGTATATGCTTACTGGGGGAATTGCGGCCAAATATAAGTTTTTCAATATCCAGCTGATGCCGGAATTAGTATGGGCGCAAAATCGACCTTACCAAGGATTCCCGGATAATTTAGGGAATTCCATAAATAGCGCCAGGTATGTATCCTGGAATCATGGGGATAATCCAGAAAGGTTTGGAACCAAGTCCTATTCAAAATTAGGTTTGGGGCAATCCAAAATCACCCTAAATTATGGTTCCTTTGAAATGGGGGCTTCCACCCAGAATATCTGGTGGGGGCCAGGACAGTTTAATGCCCTGATTTTTTCCAATAATGCAAGAGGATTTCCCCATCTGACCTTAAATACTACTCGTCCTGCAAAAACATTTTTGGGTTCGTTTGAGGGCCAATTGATAATGGGAAAATTACAACCTTCGGGATTTGAAGGCTCCCAAAACCCATTACTCAATGATCAATATTTTGATGAGCTTTCTGAGGATTGGCGTTACCTGAATGGGATTTCCATTAGTTATCAGCCCAAATGGGTGCCAGGTTTGTTTCTGGGGCTGAACCGGACCTTTCAACAATACAGTGAGGATAAGACCAACTCTTTTGGGGATTGGTTTCCTGTTTTTGAAGTACTTACAAAGTCTGGTTTGATAGATGGTGGAAATACTGTCAATTATGATGGGAAAAGGCAGGACCAGCAAATTTCTATTTTTGGTAGATATCTGGTTCCCAAAGCCCAAGCTGAATTTTATTTTGAATACGGTAGGAGGGACCATGCCCTGAATTGGCGGGAATTTATGTTAAACCCAGAACATGCCAGGGCTTATTTAATGGGTTTTAATAAAATATTTAAACTTCCGGTATCCCAAAAAATGGTGCAAGTCAGGGCAGAAATGACCCAACAGCAGGAGTCGGTTAATAGATATATAAGGTATGGGTTGAGAGGGGGAACCAGTTGGCATGCCCATTACCAGGTGAGGGGCTTTACCAATTATGGGGAATCCATGGGGGTAGGAGCCGGCCAAGCAGGAAGTAATATCCAAACCCTTGAACTGTCTTTAATTGACAAATTAAATAAATACGGCATTGTCCTGGAACGCTTGGCCAATCACCAGGATTTTTATTACAGAGGATTAGGGCAACAATCCGAACGCAAACCTTGGGTTGATCTTTCCCTTGGTCTCCTTTTTGATTACCAGTGGGATCGATTTTTACTAAGTTCCCGGCTTCAATTTATCAATGGTCTCAATTACCAATGGCAACTTGAACCCGAAAGCACCCCTGAATTTCCAGTTGGAAAGGACAAGTTCAGTGTATTTGCTCAAATTCACTTGATTTATCTCCTTCCGACTATCGATCATCAGAAGATTCCGTTTTTTTAAAGGTGTTAAGTGTTAATCGTTAAAATGTTAAACGTGCACCCAATGCTTAAGAAATAACTTCCGTTTTCAAAGGCGGGACCGCTTCGTCCTCGCAGTGACTTTTGCTTTCCGGCCTCGACCTTCGCTCTATAGCCATCCACATCTTTCTAAATTTCAATTAACCGTTATAGTTCCCTAAACGCTTAACAATTAACGCTTAGCCACTGGATTTGCAACAAAAAACTGGACAAATGATTAAGCTCTATGTTAATATAATAACGCCTGCCGCGGGCTCCTCAAATTGTCAGTGCGATATTGAAAAAAAAATCACCCTGACAATTTCGAGGTCAGTCTTTATACGGTAATTTTTTTGTTGGTTTTTCCGAACTGATCAGGTGATAGGTACCCAAGTGAGGAGTGTCTCCTGTTCCTATTGTACCAGATTTCAATAAATTCGAAAATTTCCTGTTTTGCTTGCATTACTGATCCGTATTTACGGTATCCTGTTTCCGATTTCAGGATTTTGAAGAAGTTTTCAGCTACTGCATTGTCCCAGCAGTTTCCTTTTCTGCTCATGCTCTGCCTCACCTTTTCAGAATCGAGTTCATTCTTGAATTCACCGCAGGCATATTGTACGCCCCTGTCTGAATGGAAAACCAGGTCTCTGAAAAAAGGCCTGTTGATCTGTGCCATTCGCCATGCCGGTATAACTGTTGCCCCGGCATGCATGGTGGTGGACATCGACCATCCGATTATCTTACGGTCATACAGGTCCATGATCATGGTCAGGTAAAGCCATCCCTCTTCTGTCCAGATGTAGGTAATGTCCGATACCCATGATTTTGCAGGGCCATCAGGGCTGAAGTTCCTGTTGTCTATTCCGGCGATGCTGGGCCAGTGTTTCCGGCGTATACTGGGCCACGGATTCCGGGAATCATTGGGCCACTTTCCAAGTGCAATAATAGGGTTAAAATTTAATTGTCCAACTTCTTTTTGCTTCTCATGGATTCTCCTTCCAGTTCTATCCTATGTGAGGAGTATACGAGCCTGTCGAGCACGGCATCTGCAATGCTGTCATCACCAATGGTTCCATGCCATTGGCTGACCGGTATCTGTGATGCAATGATCGTTGAACTTTTCTCATAGCGGTCTTCCATGATGTCCATAAGGGCAATCCTGGCCTGCCCATCCATCGGGGCCAGACCAAAGTCGTCCAAGATGAGCACATTGGTTTTTTCGAGCTTTTTGAGCAGTTTATGGTAGGTACCTTCCAGCTTGGCCAATCTTACCGCATCAAAAAACCTGGCCGTATTGTAATAAAGCGTCCTGAACCTGTGCTGGCAGGCCCTGACCCCAAGACACTGGGCCAGGTAACTTTTCCCGGATCCGGTGGCCCCGGTAAGGATGATGTTCGTCCGGTTTTTGATGAAGGCCAGTCCGAGCAATCTCTCAAACAGCCCCCTGTCCAGGTTACGGGAGTTATGGTAATCAATGTCAGTTGCCGCAGCGGCCTGTTTAAACCCTGCCTGACGTATGAGGTTGTCTATGCTTTTGTTCTGCCTGTACTCCCATTCGCTGTCCACTAGAAAGGCCAACAGTTCGTCGGCCGACATGTCCTGATAGAGATGTTCTGTCAGATTCTTGTGGTAAAGTTCCGCCATGGTACCCATGCGCATCTGTTTCATTTTTTCAATGGTGTTGTGTTCGTTCATAATTCATTTGGTTGGGATATTATAATTCGTTTCATCAAGAGGGCGGCCTGTCAGCTGTAGGAGCCCCTGATGTTCTTGTGACCCGGGGTTAAATGATCCTTGGCAGGAGGCAGTTCCTCGAGGTCCATTTTGTTTTTAAGTATCCTTTCAAGGGTATGGTAGGAGGCTTTTTCGAAGCCCAGTGCCCGTTTACAGGCCCTTTCCAGACGCTCCTGTCCATAGCTTTTCAAGAAGGAAAGAATCCCCTGTGCCTGTTTGTAGCCGATTTCGGGATAGGTGTACTGGCCGATCAACGTTCCGATATACTCCTGGGTGTTCGGACCAACTTTTTGTGCCCTCCGGTCAAAGTATTCCGGGCTCCAGTCATTGTAGTATTGGTGGTTGCTGGGCATATGTTCCCCGATGGTGATGTACTGGCCTTGCCGGGAAGCCCTTTTGTGGGATGCGATCCGCTCCTGACGGTAAAATATCTCCACGGTGTTCCGGTTGTACTGTAACTCCACGCTCTTGCCCATATAGCGATAGGGACAGCTATAATAGTTTTTGTCCTCTCCCAGGTAAACATGGGAGGATTTCTGGACGGTGGCCTTTTTATAATAACGGATGCTGTAGATGCTTTTGGGAAGGGGCTGCAGGAACTCCTTTTCGATGTCCAAAAACTGGCTTCGCCTGCTGCCCTGTCCATGGCTGAGCAGGTAGTCATTGTACTCCTCCAGTTTTTCTGCAATGGCCGCATTGAGCTCCTCCAGGCTGAAGAAGGTATGGTTGCCCAAGGGGTAATAGATCCGTTGGTAGACCAGGGTGACCGAACGCTCCACGAGTGATTTGTCCTGCGGGCTATAGGGCCGGGCAGGATCAAGGGCGCAGCCGTAATGGAGGCCAAAATCCGAAAAGGTCTTGTTGAGGACCGGGGCATATTTTGAGGCCTTGTCCACTGCTGATTTGAGATTGTCAGGGACGACGGCATAGGGTACCCCGCCCATCCAGCCCAGACAATAGACCAGACAGCTGATAAAATCCTCCCGTTTTTGGCTGGGCACCGCCCTTATGTAAGTGTACTGGCTGCAGGGCAGGACACCAACAAAAACCTCTACGGCTATCTGCTCCCCAGTCCGGCGGTCAACGTAGTGCAGCTTCTTTCCGCAAAAGTCCACGAAAAGCTTTTCCCCGGCACGGTGGGACAGCTTGCCACTGGCGTTGTTGCGCTTCTTCCATTGCCGGTAGTGCCAGGTGAACTGGCTGTATTTATAGCCTTCCGGATTTTGGGAGATATATTCCTTCCACAGTACCTGCAGGGTACAGCCGGGCTTTTTCATCTCCCCGTCGATGTGGGGAAAACACCCCGAGAGATGCTCATAACGTTCCTTTTCGGTCTGCCCTGTCTCGGTGAAAAGTTCCTGTAGATCTTTGCCGTCAAGGGAGAGCAGTTCCCCGTACCCAAGGGAAAGATCCCTGAAACGCCTGACATAACTGTCAACGGTCTTTCGGTTGACGCCCAATAGGTCTGCCACTTTTCGGTTGCTAAGCCCCTTCTGCTTGAAGGTGATCAAACTTCTTAAATCCATGATGTCTATTCTTTGTCCTGCCATGTAGTTGCTGTTATTCGACTACAAGGCTAATAACTTATCATGGAAAGTGGCCCAATGACCTCCGGTACCAAACAGCTCGGGAATCCTAAAATGGCCCAGTGACCTCCGGAAAACCGACTCTATTTTTGGCCCAGTGATTCCCGGAATGGCTGGCCCGCTATCACCGTAAACCGTGGCCCAGTGACCTCCGTTTTAGACACCTGTTAAGCAGGTTCGGACTGATTCTGAAACTGTGGTTAGATTCAGTGGTACAGACACTGAACTTCCCCGATATCACACTCCTGAGCCCATTTGCTTTCATTATCCTGGCAACCCTTGGCCTGGACACCGAAAAGCCCCTGTCCCTAAGCTCAATGGTTATCTTCGGACTTCCATACCGGCACTTGCTTTCAGCATAGATTTTATGGATTTCCCTGGATACTTCTTCTCGCTCCTCAGCACATTTGGATGGTTTTCGGTTAAGCCAGCCATAAAAACCGCTTCTGCTTACTTTAAAAACCCTGCACATCTTTTCAACAGCAAACTCGTGCCTGTGAGCCCTTATGAACCGGAATATTTGTTGTCCCCCTTGGAAAAGATGCTTACTGCCTTTTTTAGAATATCACGCTCCAGTTCGGCTTCTTTCAGGGCTTTTTTCAAGGCAAGGATTTCTTTCTCTTCTTCTGTTAGATGCTGTTTCCCGTTTCCGGGAAAGCTGCTGGATTCACTTGCTTTAAATTCCCTGGCCCAACGCCTGACCAGGTCTGGTCCAATCCCAAGTTCTCTTCCAACTTCAGTACTTGTTTTTCCATTCAAATGAAGCTCTACGGCCATCGTTTTAAAGGCCTTGTCAAATGTTCTCCTTTCTCTATTACTCATTGTTTCAAATTTAAGAAAAGAGCTTAACTTATTGTCCAGTCAAAGGTATACACTCCACACTTCCTTCCGAATCCCAATTATCCAATCTCGAATCACGAGAATTCAGTTAACCAATTAATCAACTAATCAAGTGACCTTTGTTTCCAAATGCGAGACGGCTTCTCCGCCCTTGGCGGATGGCAGTGACGTTTAGGTTTTTGAATTTGGTCTTCGCCCTTAGACTTTCGGCTTTCATCCCTCGCCCATTAGCTATCAATCATTTCTGCCTTAGTTACCGTTATCGGGGGCCAACGGTTAACACTTAACATATAACGATTAACCTCCGAACCCGATTATCAAATCCCCAATCCCCATTATTCAGTTAACCAAATAATCAAATAACCAATTAACCTTTGTTTCCAAATGCGAGACTGCCACCCCCCCCCTTTGGTCGGGTTCGCAGTGACGTTTTGCTTTTTGCTTTCGGCTTTCCCCCTTAGGCTTTCGGCCTTTTGATACCTTTTATTGTGCGTCTAGCGCTTAACCATTAACTTTTAACCTTTAACCTTCCCATCCCGAATCCCCCATTTATCAATTAATCAGTTATACAAATAAACGATTAACCTCCAACAGCATTTTCCTTTTAAAGGCACAGGCTGTATATTGTAAAAAAACTTTTACCCATTATGGCCACGATACATGTAATACTTTCAGGAGGAGTGGGGTCAAGACTTTGGCCTTTGTCAAGGAAAAGCCGCCCAAAACAATATATACCTATTTTTGATCAAAAAACCCTTTTCCAGAAAACGGTAGAAAGAAATCAAGGGCTCTGTGATCGCTTGATTATTGTTGGAAATAAGAACAATTATCTGCTGTCCAGGGAGGCTATAAAAAAGGTTGGAAAACAAGATTTTGAGGAAATTATTGAGGCCTGCCCAAGAAACACAGCGGCAGCAATTGCTTTTGCTGCATTGGCCGCCAAGTCTGAAGATATATTATTCGTAACCCCTTCAGACCACTTGATAGAAAATGGTGACCATTATAAAGAATGTGTCCACCGGGCCATGGAATTGGCTGGGGAGGGTTATATTGTCACTTTTGGATTGGAACCAGATCACCCGGATACGGGCTTTGGGTATATTGAAGCTAAAGGGGAAGATGTTTTGGGATTTAGGGAAAAGCCTAATTTGGATACAGCAGAGAAATTCCTTAAAAAAGGAAATTTTCTATGGAATTCGGGCATGTTCTGTTTTAAGGCAGGCGTTTTTTTGGAAGAGTTGAGATTATATCAACCCGACATTTTCCACAAAGCTGAAATAGCATTTAAAGCAAAAAATGAGATATTCTTGGATAATGAATTATCCTGTGAAATTCCCTCCGTATCAGTTGATTATGCGGTAATGGAAAGGACTACTAAAATCAAAGTAGTTCCTTCCCATTTTGAATGGTCTGATATGGGATCTTTTGATTCCATTTTCAACTATTTTAAGAAAAAGGGCCACCCCATAGATGAGAAAGGGAATATGGTCATAGGCACGGATATTCATACAGAGTTTTTAGGCCTAAAAAATGCCATGGTCATCGCATCACCTGATGCTCTTTTAATCCTTCAAAGAGAAAAAGCCCAGGATGTCAAAAAGATATTCGAAAGGCTTTCTACCGAAAATCCGGAGTTGGTGGATTGAAAAATAGTATTGAGTAGGGAGATTTGAGTATTGAGCCCCTAACATTGACCGTTAAATTCGTTAATTCTGTGCTTCACACTTAACAATTAACACTCATCCTCCCCAATCCCAATTCCTGGTTTTTCAGTTAATCAGTTAACAAATAATCAATTAATCACCCGTCCCCAATGCGAGACTGCTTCTCCTCCTTTGTCGGATCGCAGAGACGTTTAGCTTTTTGATTTTGTTCTTCAATCCCCGATCCCTTGCATTCGGCTTTCTCCCTTAGACATTCGGCCTTTATCCTTCGCCCTTCGACTATCGATCTTTTCGATTTTCAGATAATTGCTATCATACGATCAACGCTTAACAGTTAACCCTTAACGATTAACCATTTCCATCAAATCCCCATTCTTCAGTTAACCAATTAAACCAATAAACAATTAACCTTAGTTTCCAATTACGAGACTGCTTCTCCTTCCCCTGTCAGGTTCGCCTACCTACGGCAGGCAAGCAGTGACGTTATTCTTTAGGATTTTTCGGCCTTTACCATTCGACTACCAATCTTTTCCTGATAACTGTTATCATGCGCTCAACGCTTAACAATTAACATTTAACCCTTAACCTTCCAATCCCCAAGTGACAAAAATCAGCCGATACCAGCGATATACCTTATAAGTTTTTATTTCTTTTCCTTCGATATTCAATAGTAGTCAATATCCACTCAAATCATATTAGGCTTATCCTTTTTCCACTTTTAGTGAGTGGCAAAAGGCGGCCCGGATCATTTGTGGTGGCTGAAATAATATCGAAAATGGACCAAGAAAGCAAAAAGAGTTTTACAATACCTTTTTCCCAGACCAACCTGAAAATGGTGGCCGAAGTGGGCGGAAAAAATGCTTCTCTGGGTGAAATGATCAGCCAGTTACACCTTTTGGGGATTCAGGTTCCTGATGGTTTTGCTGTGACGGCAGCTGCATATCGTTATTTTTTATCAGCCAATCATTTGGGTGAAAAACTGGTTGCCATTTTGGAAGGTCTGGACAACAAAAACCTGGAAAATTTGGGAGATGTTGGGGCTCAATGCAGAAACTTAATAAAAAATGCTCCTATTCCCAAAGCCTGGGAACAAGCCATATTACAGGAATACCGCAAATTTTTTGGAGCTGATGCTGGGGAGGTTTCTGTAGCTGTGCGTAGTAGTGCTACTGCAGAAGACCTCCCCAATGCAAGTTTTGCTGGACAACATGATTCATTTTTAAATATCCAAGGTGAGGCCTCCCTTCTTAGGGCTTGCCAGCAATGTTACCTATCCTTATTTAATGATCGAGCCATCAAATACCGGGTGGATCATGGTTTTGACCATATGGAGGTAGCCTTGAGTATTGGGGTGCAAAGAATGGTCAGAAGCGATCTTGGTTGTGCAGGAGTGGCCTTTACTTTGGACCCTGAAACTGGGCATGAAAATATTATTTACATTACCGGGGCATGGGGATTGGGCGAAAATGTGGTCCAGGGAGCTGTCAACCCAGATGAATATTACTTTTTTAAAAAAGCAGTTCGGGAAGAGAAATATAGTTTGATCTACCGGAAACTGGGTGCCAAAGAAAACCGGATGATTTATGCCAAGGAACAAAATCCACTGAGAACAACCATTAACATTGAAACCCCAACTGCTCTTAGGGATGCATGGACCTTGAGTGATAAAGATGCCATGACCTTGGCCAATTGGTGCCTTCAGATCGAGGACCATTATCAGGTGGCCATGGATATCGAATGGGCAATAGATGGTGAAACCCAAGAATTGTTTATTGTCCAGGCCAGGCCGGAGACCGTGCATCCCAAGTCCAAAAAAGAAACGGTTAAGGAATATCACTTGCTGGAAAGTCCCAATCCAATTTGTACGGGAAAAGCAGTTGGCAGGGCTATAGTAAGTGGAAGAGTGAAAGTAATGAATTCCCTGGCAGATGCCCCAAAATTGGAAAAGGGAGATATCATCGTGGCGGATATTACCAACCCTGATTGGAATGCTCTTTTGCGGAAAGCGGTTTGTATTGTGACCAATAAGGGGGGGAGGACCAGCCATGCGGCCATTGTGGCCAGGGAATTGGGGATCATCGCCCTTGTAGGTTCAGAAAATGCCACACAGGTTTTAAAGGATGGCCAGGTCATCACGGTATACTGTGGGGATGGGGATTTGGGCCATGCTTACAAAGGGAAATTAGATTGGGAAGAAAAAGAAATTCCTCTAAAAACTTTCCCGAAAACCAAAACCAAGCCCATGTTTATCCTGGCTGACCCTGACCAGGCATTGCCTCTTTCCCGGTATCCCAATCAAGGAGTGGGGCTGATGCGGATGGAATTTATAGTGGCCAATCAGATCAAAGTCCACCCTATGGCCCTGATGAAATTCAAGGGGTTGGCAGCCACTGAGGTAGGGAAAGAAATTGCTGCTCTGACCAGGCATTACCCAGACAAAAAAGAGTATTTTGTCCGGAACCTGGCAGAAGCTCTTTCTTTTGTGGCAGCTGCCTTTTATCCAAAAGATGTGATCATCCGCATGAGCGATTTTAAAACTAATGAATACGCCCAACTCTTGGGGGGAAGTGGTTTTGAGCCCAAAGAAGAAAACCCCATGCTTGGGTTTAGGGGGGCATCCAGATATTATAATGATCGTTACAAAGAGGCTTTTGGATTGGAGTGTGCAGCCATCAAAAGGGTTAGGGAGAAAATGGGCCTAACCAACGTAAAAGTGATGATCCCTTTCTGCCGTACTGTTGAGGAAGGGAAAAAGGTCTTGGATGTCATGGGAAGTTTTGGTTTGGCTAAAGGCGAAAATGGTCTGGAAGTGTATGTGATGACCGAAATCCCCAATAATGTTATTCTGGCAGATCAATATGCTAAAATATTTGATGGATTTTCCATTGGTTCTAATGACCTTACCCAGCTGACTTTGGGAATAGACCGGGATTCAGCCATTATCAGTGATTTGTTTGATGAAAACAACGATGGTGTTAAATCCATGGTGAAGATGGCCATAGAGTCGGCAAAAAAATCAGGACGAATTATTGGATTTTGTGGCCAGGCCCCAAGTGATTTTCCGGAATTTTCCAGGTTCCTCGTCGAATTGGGAATTGACAGCATTTCCTTTACCCCTGATGCTTTGATCAGAGGCTGGGAAAATATTTCCTTGGCAGAGAGCAAGTTGAAAGCTCCGGAAAAGGGAGTGGTGGATTGAGGCATGAGCTCAAATAATTGTAACCCAATAAATATTGTGAAGTGATGAAAAAAATTGTGGTACCTATTGACTTTAGCCAGTTTTCAGAAAATGCCCTACTCAGTGCTATCAAAATAGCAGAAACTGGAAATATGGACATCCATTGCATCAATGTGGTGGAAACAGATTTGGATTGGAAACATTTGACCGAAAAAGAAAAAGCGAATCATCCGGATATCCAGGACCTTGAGGATGAGGCAAACCGGAAACTAAATGAATTTGTGGATTCCCATAAGGCCAAATATATGGACATGATAGCTGTGGTTCGAACAGGCGTAGTGGCGGAGGAAATTGTTCATTATTCAGATGAAATTGCTGCTGATTTGGTAGTGGTTGGGGCTTATGGCAAAGGGTATGAAGAGGGGAAGTTTATAGGATCTGATTTCCAGAAAGTTCTTCGAAAAGCTTCTGGGCCTGTATTGGCCATCAAAAAAGCTTTCGAGGATAGTGAATTTATGGAAATGGTTTTTGCTTCCCGGTTTGATGATGATAGTTGGCCGGTATTTTTAAAAATGCGTCCCCTGATAAAGGCATTGGATGCTAAGGTCCATTTTCTATACGTCAATACTCCGGATCATTTCACCCCAGAGGATGAAGCCGAAAAACAGATGGGGAAATTTGCGGAAGGTCAAGATGATATAAAGATAGAGAAACATATACATGATTTTGCCGAGGTGGAAAAAGGCATTATTGACTTTTCTGAAAATAAAAATATTGGGATCATTGGGATTGCCTCCCATCACCGGGAAAAAGCCAGGAGTTATCAAATTGGAGTGACAGAAACGGTTCTTTTTAAAACCTCCATTCCCGTGTTAAGCATCAAATTATAAATGCGGAATAAAGTAATGGGGCCCCAATCTCTAAGAGAAGTTACCTTCCCGGGGCTTTTCTCGATAATTACGGGAAAGTAAAAAGGTGTTTTTGAGAATTCTTTTCTGTGAATTTTCCTTCAGGTGAGTGAGATTGGAATAAAAACCCACCAAAGGCAAGAAAACTGATGATCAGGGCCTATGATTTTTGAATCATTAAATAAAAATATCATGCAAGAGGAATTTAAAGAAAAGGTTGCCCTGGTTACAGGTGGGAGTTTTGGAATTGGAAAAGCGACAGCAATTACTTTGTCTAAAAAATGTGCAAAAATAGTAGTAGCGGATTGTATCAGGGATGAGGAAACGGTGGATTTGATCCAATCGGCAGGTGGTGAGGCTATTTTTGTGAAATGTGATGTTTCAGACCCAAAAGATGTGGAAAAATTAATGGGGAAAATAAAAAAGTCATATAAACGATTGGATTTAGCGGTCAACAATGCAGGGATTGAAGGGGAACAGGGCATTACTGCTGAATGTACATTGGAGAATTGGGATAGGACCGTTGATGTAAATTTAAAAGGAATCTGGCTATGTATGAAATATGAAATTCCTTTAATGTTAAGGCAAAATAAGGGTGCAATTGTCAACACTGCCTCTGTTGCCGGGTTGGTGGGATTCCCAGGCTTGCCTGCTTATGTGGCCTCTAAACATGGCATCATTGGTCTTACAAAAACTGCTGCCTTGGAATATGTAAAACAAAATATACGTGTCAATGCAGTATGCCCGGGGGTGATCCATACCCCCATGATTGACCGGTTTACAGGGAAAGATAAAGTTGCAGAAAAGCAATTTGAGGATATGGAACCTATTGGCCGGATGGGAAAACCGGAAGAAGTAGCACTGGCCATTTGCTGGTTGCTATCAGACGAAGCTTCCTTTGTGACCGGGGATGCCATGGCCGTGGATGGGGGTTGGATAGCACAGTAAGGATTTAATGTTGAAATGTATTATTGTTGAACTGTTGAATAGAGTTCCATTGGCGAGCAACTGCCCACACTATTCGGTGATATATTTGAATCATAATTCAAAAATAAAAAGCAAAGGTGCAAATCGGTTAACAATTAACATTTAACCCATATTCCAAAATAATAATTTTTCAAATCTCATATCCCGAATATTAAGCTACCTATTTAGCTTTTTTTTCCAAATACGGGACTGCCATGCCCTCCCCATGGTCGTCCCCGCAGTGACGTTTTGCTTTAGACTTTCGGCCTTCGCCTTTCGGCATTCAATTCTTGTTAACCGTAATATAGTTAACCGTGCTTCCAACGATTAACAATTAGCATTTAACCCTTGAAATTTCCTCCCGGATCCCAATATTCAGTTATCCAGTTAACCAAATACACAATTCAACAATTTTTCAATCCTTGAAATAACATCAATCCTGATGCAAAGCTGATTTCCCTCATTGTTAGAGGGGGAGGAGGTGCTTATTTTAATTGAGGAAAAAAATGAAGAGCCATGCAAAATATCACCACATTAACCCATTTGTTTATAGAACAAGCAAGGGAAATTTACGATGCTGAAGTACAGCAGCTGGAAGTGATAAAAGAGATTCTCCCTAAAATAAATTCCCCGGAATTAAAACAATTGGTTACCCACCATATTGACCAGATAAAGCTTCAAAAGGAAAGGCTGGAAAAAGTATTTGCTGAAGAGGATGAGTTATCCTCCGGAGAACAAAACCAAGTTATGGCCGCATTAATCAAGGAGCTGATCGAAATCATGAATAGAAGTGCAGACAGCAAGGTAAGGGATGCAGGTCTTATTGGTTCCCTTCAACAAATCAAGCATTTTGAAATGGCTGCCTATGGGACATTATGTGCTTTCGCCAAAACCCTGAAAAAAATAGAGGAGGCAAATGCACTGCACCATAACTTGGAAGAAGAAAAAGGAATGGATGCTCAATTGAGCCATTTGGCCAGAAATACCATCAATAAAGAAGCTTTATCTACTTTGATTTTGTAGAACAAAAAGTTTGGGCGATTTAATAACTAAATAAGACCATGGGTCACATAGGGGATTTACAACTTTGAAGCAGCAAGAAAATCATTTCAATTTACCAGTTAACCACATAAACGGTTAAACGCCGTTTCCAAATGTGAGACTGCCACGTCCTCCCTATGGTCGTCCTCGCCTACCTACGGCAGGCAAGCAGTGACGTTTTCCTTTCGGCATTCCATTCATGATTACCGTTAAAACTGTTAATCCTGCGCCCAACGCTTAACTTTTAACCTTGACCGCTAATATTTCCTCCCGAAACCCAATTATCCAATCCCGAATCTTCAGTTAACCAATTAACCAATCCGGAGGACTTTAGCTCCATGGATCTTTTGGTTTTTCATTTCCAGAAGGGCTTTATTGGCATCTTCCAAGGGGTATTCCTGGTAGTCTGGCAGAATCTGGGCTTTGGCAGCCAAATCTAAAAACTCTCTTACATCCCTTGCAGTAATATTGGCTACGCTTTTAATTTCCTTTTCCAACCACAGGTGGTTGGGGTAGGAAAGTTTTTGGAGATAGTCCTTGTCAACATTCTCTTTTCTGATGGCGTTAATAACCAATCTTCCACCTTTATTTAAATTGTTAAGAGCTTCAACTACAGGTTTCCATACCGGAGTGGTGTCGATGATCGCATCCAATTTTTCGGGAGCTTTCTCTTCTGTATCCCCTGCCCACACCGCACCCAATTCCAGGGCAAAATCCCTTTCGTTTTTACTCCGGGCAAAGATAAAAACCTTGGAATTGGGGTAACGGTAACGAATCATTTTCAATACCAAATGGGCGGAGGCTCCAAAGCCTGTCAAGCCAAGGTTTTGCCCATTATTAAGGCCCGTCAATACCATGGAGCGGTACCCGATGGCCCCAGCACAAAGGAGAGGAGCTGCAGCTGCATCAGAGAAAAACGTAGGTATAGGATGGACAAAACGCTCCTTTGCCGTCATAAAATCAGCATATCCTCCATTGACATCCCTGCCGGTGGCTTGAAACTGATCACACAAATTTTCCTGCCCCGATCGGCAAAACTGGCATTTCCCACAGGCGGAAAAAATCCATGCTACTCCAACCCGGTCTCCAACCTTTACCTTAGTAACCTCACCCCCGACCTTTTCAACATATCCTACTGCTTGATGCCCCAAAACCACAGGCAATTTGGGTGGTGGAGTCCTTCCTTCAATTTCATCCAATTCGGTATGGCAAACCCCACAAACATTAACCCTAATCAGCACCTCATCTGCTTTTGGGACAGGTTTTGGAATATCTCTTAATTCCAATGGATGGGATTGGTCAGAGAGATTTACAATTTTGTGAAGAACCATGGCTTTCATATGTAGAGGGCTTTTATTAGAAATTTTTAAATGTGATATCGCTAATAGGGCAACTTTTCCACAAATTTACGGGCCATTTCCAGGTATTTTTCTCCCAGTTTGCCCCATTTTGGATCGTTTTTGTATTTTTCTTCCTTCAAGTGCCAGAGGGAAAATTTTGCACGGAAGAGGGCTTGTTTACATTTATAAAACAGGATGAGGGTATCAGGTATCTTATCATTGGCTAATTGTTTATAAATTTTGATAAAATAGGCTCCTGTTGGTTCACTGTCCAACATTTCACAGCCAAGGGCCAGATAGGACAATTCTTCTGCTATGTCCATTATTTTTAAGGTTACCTCAAACTCCAGGCAATCAATAAAAACTGGGGGATCGGAAAGACAAACATGCTCTGGCTTGAGGTCTCCATGGGCTTCAATGATTTTTCCTGAATTGATTCTTTGTTCGAACATTTCCCCATTTTCTTTCATGAACCGAAGAAGGGTGACGGTTATATATAATATGAGGTCTGGAGGCATTCCATATTCCTGGGACAAAAGTTCTTTTTTGACTTTTAGAATCTCATCGGCCAGATAGGTCTGGTGTCTATGGTAGTCCCATTCTGCAGAAGGCTGTCTCCTGTAATATTCTGCCAAGGCAACTGCTGCTCTCCTAATATCAGGAAAGTGAAGGCATCGATGTTTAAGGGCCCAATCTAACATGCTGTCTTCAGGTAATCTTTTCATTTTGATCAACCAATCCACCGGTTTGCCCTTTCCTCCAATCTTTAATTTTCCTGTCTCCAATATATTGACTGGTGTCAAGCCAATATACACCTTTTCTGCCATGGCTTTATTGAGGCGGATTTCATCCCGGCAATTCCTGTATCGTATTTCTGGAAGCCTTAGGTCCAGCGAATTCCATATCACTTGTTTTTTTAGCTTGTAAGCATAATTATCTGTTAGGAATACCCAAGACATATGAGTTTCAATCACTTCCAATTCATCAGGACTATCTGGATAATTTTCCTTGATTTTTAAAAAATTCACCACCTCTTCAGTGGTAGTGGAATGGGAGGTAGGGCTTGCTTTGCTATTCATGACCTAGTAGTTCTACTATGGAATCTCCAGTATGCATACAAAGTATGGCTTTTGCCAATAGGGTTGATATGCTGATGACATGGATTTTCTTTTGGACAAATGTAGGGTCCAGGTTTAAATGGGGAATGGAATCGGTAATCACGATTTCCTCAAATGCAGGTTGGTCCAAATTGTGCTGGGCATCTTGGGAAAAGGTGCCGTGAGTTGCAACCGCATAAATAGCTTTTGCTCCCCTTTGTTGACAAGCTTCCGCTGCCCGTAACAATGTCCCTCCTGAACCGATCAAATCATCAATCAGAATGATGGATTTACCTTCCAGTTCACCGGTCACCTTATCCCCTTTGACAATACCTTTGCTTCTTGATTTTTCCATCAATCCAAAACCTATCTCATTTTTCAATTCTTTTTCCAAAGATTCTCGGAATTGTTCTGCCCGCTTGGCACCTCCAAAATCGGGAGACATGACCAAAATAGATTCTCCCCTTAACTTGTGGGCAAAATACTTAACAAATAGATTTTTAGCTTCTAAATGCTCAGTAAGACAGTGGTAACTGTTTTGAAAAGCCTGTAAGTTATGGACATCCATGGTCATTATGGCATCGATCTTCATAGCATCAAAAAGCCTTGCTAGATACTTGGTGGTTACCGGATCCCGGGCTTTTGTTTTCCGGTCTTTTCTGGAATAACAAAGGTAAGGGGCTACCACGGTGATTCTACCAGCTGTTGCATCCCTCAGGGCACCCAGGAAAAAAATAAACGGCAAAGTTTGTCATTGACACTATCCATTCTATCCCCATATAGGGAACTGATCACAAAAACATCCCTGTTGCGCACATTGACCAAGGGACGGATTTTGTGTTCTCCTCCTTCAAACCTCCTGAATTCATATTCTCCTAAGTAAATATTCATGTGGTCGGCAATTTGTTTGCCCAAAGATTGTCCTTGTTCCAAATCAAAAATGATCATTTCCTCCATCATGCCGGGAATATTTTGATTAAAATAGGGCGTTATAATCGTCTGAATGGTTTGAGGTGAAATAGGTGGAGTTAGTGGTTATTGGTTTGGTTTTTATTGCTTTATACAATATAAAGAATTGTTGACAGAAATCATTAATAAAAGAATTCATGATCCAGAGTTGAGTTTTATAAACCTCCAAAAAAGGTTAAAGTGAAATTCCGATGGCTTTTTTATTGATTTCTCTTTCTGCCAGTTCAGAAAATTGGTTGTCCAGTGATTTAATATCTTCCAATTGTTTATGAAGTATGGAAGCCCATTTGGAGGAGTCAAGTTCGATGGCATAGGAGGATAATGTGCCTAATAAATTGATTTTGTGTCGGATGAACTTTTGGAGCGTATTGATGAGGACTACATCCCTTAGTGAAGGATCGTTACAATAGTCCATCAACCGTCTGGATTTTTTCCATATCAACTGTCCTTGTTGATCTGCATCCCCATTGGTTTCCATTTTAAGTTGGTCCATGACTTCATCCAATTGGATTTTATGAAATTGCGCAACTGTTCGCATTTGAAGAATGAACTTTTTTAGCTGGGGATGTTGACATTTTTCACTGACCAATTTAATTATTTTCAGTTCCCATACATGTGAATCGTACAATTCCCGAAATTGGTAAGCGAAAAAATCCTTAAGGGTGTGAAGGGGGGGGGCAACATATGCCTAATTTTTTCAGTTTGGGTTCAAATTAAAAGGAGCCCTTTCCTTACGCAATGATTCAAATCGGAGGATAAGATGATAAAAGCTATGAAGGGGAGTTGCTTGAAAGTGGAAGCAGCCAGTTCGTACCAACAAATTCTTAAATTTTCCTGGAATATAATGAATTACTAACAGGGGGCTGGTTGTTTTGCGATGTAAGTAATTTGGTTTTGATAAGGATAAATTTTTGAAAAATCCCCTGTCATCTTGCTTTAAGGATAATGACCATATTTTGATAATATGAAGTAGGAAGCCCCTATTGGAAAAACTAATCGTGTAAGGGGAAGTTTGTTGGATGCTATGCAAAGAGCAGAAAAAAAATATCCAGGAATTTGTTTAATAACCTTCAAAATTTCTATCATCAAAAACGACAAGAAGTCACATATAATGAATTGTTTGATTTGATTTCCGGCTTTGAGTCCCTCAGGGGGAAGGAGAAATTTCCAGCCTTTTGTTAAGACCAATATTGGAATCTGTTGAGATGAATTTCATGAACATAGACTTTTAATTACTTTGTAGAAAATCTGCAGTTTATTGATCGCTAGGTGAATTTTAATCCAATTTTAGGTAAAATTCCGTTTTTTAGGGAGGAATTGATTTTAATTTTATGCGAAAAAAAGTAAATTATAAGAACAAAAATCATTGAAAATGAATTAATTAAATATAAGAATCAGTGATTTTGCAGATTTTAATTGAATTAAAATGAGAGGGGGTAAAATGAAATTTATTGAAACCTTCCCTTAAGGTTAAAATAGGAATTGAGGTGTTAAAAGAAATTCAACAAAAGAAGGATTCAAAAATAAAATCGATATAGAATTAGCTTCTGGGAGTAGGGTAGAACCCAAAACTTAATACTTTATACGAATAAAGGGTACAGGTCTTTGAAATTCTATAAAATAAGTAATCATTAAATTTTTGGTTCATGGAATAGGGGAATAGTAGCTTATGGTAATTGTTTACACCTGGTTTCGAGTTACAAGAGTGAATCCGATCGGATTGATTTCCCAGGTGTTTTGCATTTCAAACTAAAATTATGGATAAATGATTGTTGCGAAGTGAAATGCCTAATTAAAATAAACCCATGTCATGGAAACGATAACTATTTTAGTAATTGAGGATAATGCAGAAATGTGCGAAAATATCTCTGATATTCTTAGACTTAAAAATTATCAAATAATTACAGCTCAAGAGGGCCTGAAGGGATTGGAAATGGTAAATGAAAAAAATCCTGATCTGGTAATATGTGACGTTAAAATGCCAAAATTGGACGGCTTTGGGGTGCTAAAAAAAATGAAAAGTCAATCCTCTACATCCTCTATCCCATTTATTTTTTTAACTGCAAAGGCACAAAAAGTTGATCTTGTAAAAGGAATGGAAATGGGGGCAAATGAATATATTGTAAAACCCTTTGATGGAAAAGCCCTGTTGGAGGTGGTGGAATCCTGTTTGGAAACCCATATTAATGAAGGTTAAAACTGATAGTAAATACCTTCAGGTTTTGTTTGGTCCACCTGAAGGTAATTATTGATTAGTCTATCGAAATTTGATGTGTAGGTTGGACTGACGTTTCCTTTGCTTTTGGAATAATGATTTTTAAAATCCCATTCTCATATTTGGCTTCGATTTTATCCTCTAAAACATTTTCAGGAAGGGAAAAAGATCTACAGAATGAATGAAAGGAAAATTCTTTCCGGGAAGAACCTTTTTCATTTTCTTCTTTTTCTTCAGACTTTTCCGAGCTGATGGTAAGAACTTGATTGTCCAATTGGATTTTAAAATCTTTTTTTTCCAATCCGGGTGCTGCCATTTCTAATTCATAAGCCTTTGGCTTTTCTATCGTATTTACAGTAGGAACATTGATGCCCAATTTTTGCGGCCAAAGATCAATATCTGAGTCAAATAAATCCTTACCCAATAAGGATTGAAGTGGGCTTACCAAATTTGTCCAGATTGAGGGTGATTTTTTTGTTTTACTTGGTTCAAGGTTCATGATTTCCTCCTTTTTTAAAATTTGAATATTATGGTCAATTTATAAATGAGAAGAAAAATTAATTATGATATTATCCCCTTTACCTTCAAACTTTGATCGTTCCGACTTTATGATTTTTATCTCAAAAGGAAGGTTTCCCCTTATTAATTTCCGGAAGAGTGAGAACTGAATTTTGGGTGATTTGTTGACCGGTATTTTTTGTTATCACCTAACATTATTAAACAAAAGTTGCCTTGTTTAAAAAAGTCGCATTTCCTATTTTCTCCCTTGTTTTCGGTTATAATGAATTGGAAAAGCCTCTACAGTCATAGTACTGCCCTTTACCGGATTCTTCTTCCCCCTATTGAATTTTAAGAATAAAGGTTCTTGAAGGGGTGTTTAAATTTTGCATAATTTTCACATATCCCTTTATACCTTGATATGGTAGGTCCAAATGGGGCATCGAATATGGTTGACTACATTTTCAGCTACACTGCCATAATAAAGATGGGCTAAGCCCTTTCTGCCATGAGTTCCCAATGCAACCATATCTATATTATTGTCCTGGGCAAATTCAATTATGCCCTTTTCCTCATTGTATTCATTAACCAAATGGAAAACGTATTTTTCAATCCCAAAATGATGGATAAAGCTGATTAATTTATCCTTTATGATTTTATCAGGTTTAAAATGCATGGGAGTGTTGATATAAAGAAGGTGAAGATTGGCCTTAAAAAAAGCTTGAAGCTCCATCAATTTTTTGATGAAATCATCTTGCTTAATGGAGAATAATGTGGGCAATAGAATGGATTTAATATTTGAAATTTCCGGTGCTTTCCGAAGTGAAAGTACCGGAACAGTGGAATGCCTGACCACTTTTTCTGTATTGGACCCAATAAGCAGTTCCTCCCATCCAGAGACCCCAGTAGTACCCATGACAATCAAATCAATGTTTAAGGGTTCAACGAGCCGCTTAATGGTGCTGGCTACATGGCCGTATTCTATTTTTAAATGGCAGGATACATTATCGCAATTGACGGATTGTTGTAATTCGGCAAATTCTTTTTTGGCATAATTTTCCAGGTCATCAAAAAACTGAGGTTCAAATGCCAAGCCTGTTTCATTGATATAAGGGGCATCATAAAGGGCAGCATTATAAATAATATATACCGCAATTACTTGTCCATTTACTTTAGATGCCATATCAACAGCCAACCTAAACCCTTCCCGGGAAGGGGCTGAAAAATCACATGGAACTAAAATTCGTTTTAGCATGGGAAAAGAAATTAATTATCTTTCAAATTATTGATAGCTGAATTGGGACTTGAGTTAGAACCCTATTATTTGAATGATGACTAAGGCAAATTAAAATAGATATTGTAGGGTGTGTTTTATCTTTTAAGGTAATAAAAATGGGGTTAAATTGCTCTAAACGAGGTGATTAAAATATTGTTTTTATGTGATTGTAATCATGTGCTTATTGATTGCTTTTTGTGAAATTTGTTTAAAAATCATGAAAAAGCAGAAAACCCCTTCCTCTACAAAATCCAAGATCCAACCCTCTGAAGAGGAAAAATTATGGGCAAAAGTTTACCGGGATACAGAAGAATGGTTATCCCAAATCGAATTTATTGCAGACGAACTAAAGTTTTTTCATCTATTATTGGATAAATATTTCATTTGGTTGAATTCAGAGAAATTTCAGGGCAAAACCAAATATTTTTTAGATTGGCTTGTCTCCCTTGAGAAAAAACAAAAATCCTTGGCTAACGAACTTAAAAATCAATTGAAAGAAATTTCATTCCACCTAAAATCTAAGAAAGAGTTGCCCCCTCAGGAAATTAGGGAAAACGATTTGGAGTTGGAAGTACTTCAGGAGGATTTGGTCAAAGATTTTAGGTATTTAAAGAAAGAAATATTTCAATTGACGGAAGCAAGCAAAGATTTGATGAGAGGGGGGCATTTGCTGGGAAAGCAAAAACCATAAAATGAAGAGAAGAAGGTGAAAACTAAGGGCCTGGTTTCTAATTGAAATTTATTCTGTTGATGGAAACAATTATAGTTTTGGATTTTAATAATCAAAAAAGGGGCTTCCCGAAGGATGCCCCTTTTTAGGTGATTAAGCAATAAACCCATTTAGGTATGAAATACCGCAGACATCATGTTTTTTTGGAACCACTCATAAGTTTCCAAGGTGATCATTACCTTGTTTTCATTGGAATTGGGATAATCCCCGGAATCAGTTACCAATTCTAGCTTTCTTGGACATTTTTTTAATTTGTCCACCAGTTTGATCATATTTTTAAATACCTCATATTCTGTGTTTTCCAACAATAAAAGGGTGGGGGATTTTACTAAAGCAAGTTCTTCCCGGCTAAATCCATTGATTTCCCCAAGTGTTACTACAGCGTTGACCTGGGGAAGGTAAGTGGCAGCCCTTAGTACTGCTTCCGCTCCATTGCCTGCTCCAAAGAATCCAATTGGAAGGTCTTTCGTTACTGCCAGATCCTGTAAATAAGCAGTGGCCGTAATTAATGTGGAGGTCATGATGTAATTTTCATTGAATTCCGGATAATGGGAATTGGTCTTTTGGGGTTTAAAGTCCAGCTCAAAGGTTCCAAAGTAGTTTTTTTGAAGATGCTCAATCAACAATTTATTATCCCCAAACTGCCTTCCTTTTTGGGCAGCTTGGATAATAATTACAACTCCCCTTGCTTTAGAGGGGAGTTTTAAGGTTCCGCTAAGGGGATAACCGCGGAAGGAAACTTTGATCTGGTGTTGAATAGGTAGTACCATAATTTACTCTTTCTGGTTCCAAATGATACCCTAAACTTAGCCTAGAAGATTGGGACTGAAAATGATGATTGCTATTGACTCCCTTGATCTTAATCATCTTTTTTGTCAGGACAGTTTTTTCGATTAAAATCAAAAAATAAGAAGGCATTCAATGATAGGTGTCAGTTTTTTAATGGAAAAGGGTCATTGAAGGGGTAAAGGAGGGAACATAAATTTATAGGGAGGGTAAACGTGAAGAATTTTCCAGGAGGAATACCTCCCAGGAAATTTTTTAGAAGCAGCATTTATTGGTATTTAAGTTTGAACAACATGACCAATCCATCTATCATCCAACCTGATTATCTTTTTGAAGTAAGCTGGGAGGTATGTAACAAAGTAGGGGGCATCTATGCGGTATTAGCCACCAAAGCTCCTATAATCGAACGAAATTTTCATGAGAGGCTAATGATGATCGGGCCAGATGTTTGGAAAGGAACAGGGGATCATCCTGAATTTATTGAAGACAAAACCTTGTTTAAGGTATGGAGGCAATATGTAGACCAGGAAGGCCTGAAGATAAAAATTGGGCGTTGGAATATCCAGGGGAACCCCATTGCCATATTGGTGGATTTCACTCCTTTCTTTTTTGAAAAAAATGAAATTTTTAAACATTTCTGGATAAAATATCAACTCGATTCCCTTAATGGACAGTGGGACTATATCGAACCGGCAATGTTTGGTTATGCAGCGGGGAAGGTCATTGAATCATTTTATCGTTGCCATATCAATTCCACAGACAGGGTAGTGGCCCAGTTTCATGAATGGATGACCGGAACGGGCTTACTTTATTTGGAGGAAAAGGTACCTCAGGTGGCCACTGTTTTTACTACCCATGCAACAGTGACCGGAAGGGTTATTGCAGGAAAAGGGTTGCCATTTTATCAGCATTTGGGGCAATATAATCCTGAACAAATAGCCAGGGAATCCAATGTGCTTTCCAAACATTCCTTAGAAAAAATAACAGCTCAAAATGCAGATTGCTTTACTACAGTAAGTGAAATGACCGCCAGGGAATGTGAAAAAATGCTGGGGAAATACCCGGATTTGATCACTCCCAATGGTTTCGATAATTCCATGGTTCCGGTACCTCCCCATTTGGATAACCAAAGGGAGCTGGCCAGAAAAAGAATAATTCATGTGGCAGAAGGATTATTTAATCAAAAATTTCCATTGGACAGTCTTTTGATCATCAAGAGTGGGCGAAATGAATTTAAAAATAAAGGAATTGATGTATTTATTGACACATTGGCTGAAATCAGGAACCATCGTGCGCCAGCAAAAAAAGTGATTGCTTTGATTTTTGTGCCCGGTCACCATACCGGCCCCAGAAAAGAATTGGTGGACCGGATCAGCCAACCAAATTTTGAACATCCTAAACCAACTGAATTACTCACCCACCACCTCCAGGGAGTGGAGACAGATCCCATTATGCAACGGATCAAAAAGATGGAGCTTAACCAATCCCTTGATGAAAATCTAAAGGTAATTTTTGTTCCCACCTATCTGGATGGTAATGATGGGATATTTAATATGCCTTACTACGATTTACTAATGGGCTTTGATTTGGCAGTTTTTCCCTCTTTTTATGAACCTTGGGGGTATACCCCTTTGGAAAGTTTGGCATTTTATATTCCAGCGTTGACAACGGACGTTTCCGGTTTTGGGACTGCCTTGCTGCAATTGAAGGAAAAAGCACAAAGGGGAGTTTATGTGATTGAAAGAAATGAAGGAAACGATCAGGAGGTTGTCAAAAAAATAGCAGATATCATCGAGGATTTTTCAAAAAAATCTGTTGCTGAAATCATGGAAATCCGGGAGGATGCACGCCGGATAAGCCAGTTTTTTTTATGGGAAAAGCAGATAAAATATTATGAACAGGCTTTTAATCTTGCATTGGAAATAAGCAGTGAAAGAGATAGCTTATATAGGGACAAACCACAAGCTGTTCCTTTGGAGCCAGTAGAGATCATGGAGTCCAAACCGGTATGGCGGGAGGTTACAGTGAAATCAGCCTTGCCCTTTGCCTTAAGAGGTCTTCAAAGATTGAGCACCAACCTGTGGTGGTCCTGGAATGAACCTGCTAAAGCACTTTTTGAGGAGGCCAGTCAGGAGACTTGGATAAAATGCCACCAAAACCCTTTGGCATTTCTTCAGTCGCTGCATTATTCGGTGATCGAAAAATTGGCCAATAATGCTGCCTACACCCAAAAATTGGAGGAGGTGATGAGGGAATTTGAAAAATATATGAATGCCCCACTAATTGACAAAGGCCTAGTGGCCTATTTCAGTATGGAATATGGTATTCATAACACCTTAAAACTTTATTCTGGAGGTTTGGGGATATTGGCAGGGGATTTTTTGAAAGAAGCAAGCGATAGTGGACTCCCCATGGTGGGATTGGGATTAATGTACAAAAACGGATATTTCAAACAGCGGCTTTCCATATACGGAGAACAATTAATGGAACCTGCAGGGATGGACTTTTCGACCCTTCCCATTCAACAGGTTACCAATAAAGAAAATCAAGTGCTAAAAATAGCCCTGCCATTTCCCGGAAGGACCGTTAATGCCCAGGTATGGAAACTGGAAATTGGAAGGGTCCAACTTTTCTTGTTGGACAGTTTTTTGGAAGAAAACCAGCAGGAAGACAAATGGATTACCACCCAGCTTTATGGGGGAATTCAAGAAAATCGACTTCGTCAGGAATTATTACTTGGATTGGGCGGGATTCAGGTCCTGGAAGCTTTGGATATTCACCCAGAGGTGTACCATTGTAATGAAGGGCATGCAGCTTTTGTGGGAATAGCACGACTTCAAAGTTTGATCCTAAATGATAACCTTTCATTTGAAGAGGCGGTGGAAGTGGTTCGGACTTCGAGTTTATTTACCACTCATACCTCAGTTCCTGCAGCTATAGATAAATTCAGTGAGGAGCTTTTAAGGCCCTATATTTCCCACTTTTCTCAGCAATTTAACATCCCATGGGAAACATTAATGAATCTGGGAAGGGCTAAAGAAAACCTGTTAGAGGAAAGTTTTTCAATGACCAATTTAGCGATGAAGTTGAGCCAGGAGGTCAATGCCGTAAGCAGGATACATCAAAAGGTAAGTTGTCAATTATTCCAGGATTTGTGGAAAGATTATTTGCCAGAAGAATTGCACATAGGTTATGTGACCAATGGGGTTCATTATGATACCTGGACTGCTCCTGCCTGGAAAGTTTTGTATGAAAAATATTTTGAAGAGGGGTTTCATAAAAATGCAAAATATTGGGAAAAGATTTACGATGTGCCGGATCAGGAAATTTGGAATACCAATGTCCAATTGAAAAGGGAATTGTTGACGTCCATAAAAGAAAGGCTGACAGAAACCATGCGGCAAAGGCATGAAAGCCCCAGGAAAATCAGGGAGGCAATTTCTCAAATTAGGGAGGATGCATTGGTAATTGGTTTTGCCAGGAGGTTTGTAACCTATAAAAGACCCGAATTAATATTGACTGACCTAAATCGGCTCCAAAGGATATTAAATAAAGAGAGCAATCCCGTTTTACTGTTTTTTGCAGGAAAAGCGCATCCTCAGGACAAAGTCAGCATTGAGTTGATCAAAAGAGTGCATGAAACATCCCTGGGGGGTGGGCTTCGGAATAAAATATTCTTTCTGGAGGATTATGATATGAACCTGGCCAAATTGATGGTTCAAGGAGTAGATCTTTGGATGAATACTCCCAACCGGCAAAAAGAAGCCTCAGGAACCAGCGGAATGAAAGCGCTTTTAAATGGAACTTTGAATTTTAGTGTGCTTGACGGATGGTGGGCCGAAGCTTATGATGAAAAAATGGGATGGGCTTTGGATTTAGAAGCAGAATATGAACGGCAAGATTTCCAAAATGAGCTTGATTCGGATAAAATCTATAAGACGCTGGAAAATGAAATTATTCCCCTGTTTTTTAAAAGGAATTCCGAAGACCTTCCGGTGACCTGGATCCAATTGATCAAAGCTGCCATTTCTGTTGCCCCTCATTTTACCATGCATCGCACCTTAATGGATTACCAGCATAATTTCTACAACAAATTGTTGGAAAAAGGACAGCGTATGCGAGCCGATGGTTTTGCTGCTGCTAAGGAACTTGCATTATGGAAAAAAAAGGTTTGGAGGAATTGGAATGATCTGGATGTTTTAAGGATCAGCCCCGAAATTATTTCTGATTGGAGTAAGGAAGTGGATATCAAATTGACATTAAATATGGGGGATTTTACAATTAATGATATTGGGGTGGAAATGATCATTCTTCGAAAAAAACATATTGATTCGGAAGACGGTCACCGTACTTTTGAATTGTGTGCCCACGAAATAGGGAAGGAAAAAGTGGTGTTTGAAGGACAAATCCCAGCATTGCAGCCAGGTAATTATGAATACAGTTTCCGGATTTACCCCAAAAATCCATTATTGACTCATAGACAAGACTTCCCTTTGGTGAGGTGGGTTTAAAAGGAGAATGAAAAAATTAACCATATTAAGCAAATAGAAAGAAAGATATATATTCCACTGGCCCACCTTGATTTCTTTAAGATAGCAAATGGGCAAAGTAACATAAAAGTGGTCAGGGAAAGGCCTGATAATAAACAATTACTGGCATACTTTCCAGCAGCTTTGAGGTTTGCAAAATTGTAATAGGGTAATTTCAAATTGACAGAATCTATTTGCTGCCATTCAAACAAAAAATAACCGCCAGATAATCCAACCATAAGACCCATTGCCAAAACTGCAGGGATCAAATAGTGTTCATTCGTTGAATCAATTTCTTTTTTCATAGTTGGGTGTAGGTTTTTGGGGTGCGATTTTGATGTTTTTTTATTCTTTGTAAAAAGGATTTTAGAAGGAGAAATAACAAAACTCCATAAAAGGTAGTGCTGACCAATATTGAAGGGATTCGAATACCATACCGGATGCTTAAAAATCCAATAACTACGCAAAAAGCGATAATGCCCAAACTCCATTTTGTAATAATTTTCTTTAATGGATCTATGCTCCCTGACTTTTGTCTGGCTTTTTTTGTCCTTTCCAAATAAATGATAAACCCACTTAGGGAAAGGAAACCAGAGGCGATTGCCAGGATGCAATAAAGAAGTTTGACGGGTATTCCTCCAAAGTCCCCAAAATGAAGGGCTTCCTGAACATAAAATAATTGATCCCCAAATCCTTGTTTATTAACCCTGTAATGGTGTAAGGTATTCCTGTTTTTTTTGTCCAGAACCAGTTTATTGGACCTCCTTTCATAAGCCTGCCCTGGTACATCACCCAGTATTTGTACCACCCCTTCTCCATTGGTGGATGGTCTGATAAACCATGGTATCATTTGTGGGAAATTACTCTTGGTAGTCCTTAGTACAGCTTCATAATCTAAGGGGAAATTCTTGTCTTTTTTTGGGGAAAATACCTTCTCCTGTCGGGTAAATTGATTGGGGCGTTCCATTTGAAATATATCCATCAGGTAAGGTTGAAGTCCCAGCCAAGCCCCTGTAATGGCAATGATGAGGTTAAATAAAAGGGAGCTTATACCAATAGCTTTGTGAAGATCGGCTTGTAGGGTTCTTATTTTCTTTTTTCGAACCTCCCCAAATGATTGCCGTTTCATAAATTTCCCGTAAATCAAAAATCCGGTTATGGTAGAAATCAACAGTGCTATTCCTGCCAATCCCACTATTTGACGTCCAAATTCAGCTTCATAAAAACGAACATGGAGGTTTCTCAAAAAGTAACTAAATGTCTTGAAATAATTTCTTTCGCCGAGAATCTCACCAGTATAAGGATGGACAAAAACTTCCCATATCATGGGGTTCAAAGAATTGTTCTCCTTTGGCCGTAAACGGATATTCCAGGTGTCCTGATGGGCTTTGGGCAATCCAACTTCAAATAGCTTTTTATCTGGATGATTGGATAGGACCCTGTGAACTGCTTCATTTAAAGAAGTTTTAGGCCCTGTGGGCTTATTCACTTGGGTTAGGTGGGGATTTAGCAACTGATCAATTTCAGGCCTGAACAGGGCAACAGCACCGGTAATACCCAAAAAGGCAATGATGACCCCGGCAAAAAGGCCCATACACTGATGTATTTTCCAAATTAATTTTTGATTCATGGATTAGGGGAAGTAAATAACTTCCTGAAATGGACCAGGAAGTTCAATAAATTAGATTGATAATTAGAAGGTATAGGAAACAGTAGTCATAATATTTCTGGGAGCCCCCGGGAAGGCACGTAAATAATCATATCCTCCCACCCAGTGGGTTTTGTCCAAAAGATTATTGACATTCATTTGAATTTGGAATTTGTTCATTTTGTAATAAATGGCAGCATCCACAATTCCATAACCTGGAAAAATAGGCGGCTGATCGGATGGGCCCAGGGATCCAAACCTCTCTGTTACGAAATGGATTCCAAGGCCAAAGCCCAAACCTTTAAAATATCCATTGTGTATGATGTATTTGGACCAAATATTACCGGAATGTTTAGGTGCATTTGGTTTTTGACGGCCAATTAAATTTTCATCATCACTTTGGGTGATGACAGCTTCATTAAAGGAATAACTTGCCGTTAAACTCCAATTTTCGGATATCTTACCTGCAAGATCTATTTCTACCCCTTTGGAAACTTCTTCCCCGTTTTGAATCAAAAGGTCAGGATTTCCGGGTTCATTGGCATTATATAGCGCTCCTTTTTCTGTAAGATGATATAAGGCCAAAGTTCCGCTCATTCTACCATCAAACCAATCCGTTTTAGCACCAACTTCTTTTAATTCGCTGACCATTGGATCAAAAGGTCCACCTGCGTCAGGGTTGTTGATTACAGTAGCACTTTGTGGTTGTAAGCCTTGTACATAGGTGCCGTACAAGTTGATATTTGGGAACAAAGCGTACACCAATCCAACCCTTGGAATAAGCGAATTTTGGGTTATAATCTCTTCATTATCACTTTTATAATTCAGGACATCCTGAAAATATTCCTGTCTAAGGCCTAAAAGTACTTTCAATGGACCAATTGAGGCTTGCTCCTGAATATATATTCCATGGGAGTTTAACTTTGATTGGGCAAATACTCGGGTTGTATAAATGTACTTGCTCATATCCCTCATTTTGTTGGCAAAAGGATCCGTTAGGTCAAAGTGGGCCACTACCGGAACAGGGTTGCCATTTTCATCTAACAAATATTCTGATTTGTTTTCTGGGTTATATGAATTGATGCTTCCTTCCCCGTCTGCAGTTAAATATCCTCTTGCCCTTAATTGGGAGCCGCCTGGGTGTAATACCTGCTGGTAGTAATCATATCCCAAAAGCATTTGGTGCTCAATAGCTCCTGTAGTGAAATCATAGTTGAAATAGTTGTTGAAATTGTTATTACTCCAACTTCTTTTCCGAATGCCGACTCGGATACCTACTTTTTGGGGATCCAGGCTCCCATCACCTAGTGCGGCAAAGGTATTGTTTGAACGGTGCTCCAAAAGGTCTTCATCATAATTGGAGCGCATAAAGGAGGAGTTAAAGCTTAAACCTTCCGTAAGCTGGTGACGAAGACTTATGGTTGCATTGATGCTTTCTTCCTTTAGATAGTCATTGGCAGCATTAAGGGCTTTGGTGATTGGAACAGAGTAAAGGTCTCCATTTCCAAAAACGGCCTGGCCGCGGTCCAGTCTACCATCGGAATTTTGATACACAATATCCAGATTTAGCCTGGTTTTGTCGGATGGTAAAAATGAAAAGGAGGGAGCTACCACAAAGTTTTTGTCATATTGTAAATCCCTGAAATTATCGGAATTTTCATATCCCAAATTAAGCCGGTAAAGTAAACTTTGGTCTTCAGTCATTGGACCGGTAAAATCTCCCAATAAGCGGAAAGTATTGAAGCTGCCCACTGTAGAGCTAATGGACTGCCTGGATTCGGTAAGAGGCTTTTTGGTTACCCGGTTAATAGTTCCACCTGCCGATGCATTTCCAAAAAGAGCTGATGCAGGTCCTTTGATCACTTCTACTCTTTCTATGTGGGGAATAAGCTGCTGTTTCCAGAAACTGGTAAAGGCACGCATTCCATTGACCAGGTTCCCGGAAATATCCTGACCCTTTACCCGGTGTCCCCTAATGGTAATATCATTGTAAAATGTAAACTGGTTAACACCACTGATGTTTTTAACAATATCATTTACCCGGAAAGCCCCTTGGTCTAATGCCAACTCCTTGGTCACATAACCGATGGATTGGGGTACCTTATTGATAGGAGTGGAAGATTTGGTGCCGATAAATGAGGTGGAATTTTTATAAGAGGTTTCCACCCGGCCAAGAATTTCAACTGTTTGAAGTTCTAACTCTCCCTCTTTCAGGACTACTTCTATTTTGGTTGTTTTCCCAGGTTCAATTTGAACAGGTCGGTTCGAATTTTCATATGCAAATGAGTTAAATTGAATGATCTGATGACCTTCTGGGGCCTGGTCAAAGGAAAATTTTCCTTTTTCATCCGTTAGGGTCCCTTTTGAACTGTCCTTTATTAAGACATTTATAAATTCAATAGGTTTTCCATTTTGATTTTTTACAATGCCTTCCAGTTTTCCTTTCTGGGCAAAGGATAGCGTAATTTGAAATAATAAGCAGATACAAAGTAAACTGTGTTTCATTTGTTTTTTTATTTAGACTAAATATTGATAGTGCAATAATAAAAGACCTAGACAGGTTCTCAAACTAATCACAATATTTATTTAGATTAATTCTTATTAAAATTAGATAAGGGAGGTTAAAGAATATTTTAAAAATGATAACTTCTGCTAATTATCAGGTTGGCTATTGGGAAGGGTTTGAGCCAGGAAAGCTGCCGAATAAAAGAAAAACAGAAGATAATTTTATTAAAAATCGAATAAATGTTTATTCAAAGGAAAAGCATTATAAAATTTGGAAAGAGTTTCCAAAGTTGGTTCCAACCCTTTTTTTAATTGCCACGTCTTTAGAAAAACGGCCTTTTTTAGGGGAAATAAAATTAAATGGGAATTATGGTTATTAATTGGGTGAGGGAAAAATTATATCTCAATATTTTGGGGGCGATTTTTATATTCGCTTTGTTTTCTTGTCAAGATGTGGAAGATGACCCCGGAAAAGTATTGGTCAGCATCAAGATGATGGATGCTGACGAACCTTCTTTGAATATTGAGGAAGGGAATATTTATATTGAAGAGTTTTTATTTTCAGCTAAAACTGAAGGAGGGAACCAGGTTACTTTTAATGAAGTAATGGCAAAAAAGGTATCTTTTACTGAGGGGGATAGTAATAACCTTCTAAATTTTTTTATTCCCTCTGCAATATATGATGAAATGCAAATTCGCTTAGTCCTTAAAGCAGAAGAAAGTCGGCCATCTATTTTTTTGAGGGGGACAAATCTCAGGGGCGGATTAATGGATTTACCATTCGTTTTTGAAAATACCGTAGACGAATTGTTGGAATTAAATGTAACTCCTCAACAAATGGGGCAACCTATTGTAGTAAAAAGAGGAGGCGAAAACAGTATTAAGTTGGAGGTAAACCCTGAAGTTTGGTTTCAAACCATTGGGCCTGGACAGTGGATTGCAGGGGAAGTGGTTCAATTTCAAAATCAAAATGTGGTACTGATCAATAATAGGCATAACCAAGATATGTTTCAGGTTATCAATGGCAGGATTAAACAGTCTTTTAGTGCGAAATTCAAGTAATAATTTGGAAAAAGAGGCAAAAATAACTGATAAGGAACTTGTCAAAGGCTGTATAAAGGGAAACCGAAAGTTACAGGAACAGCTTTATCGTACCTACGCATCAAAAATGTACAGCATCTGCCTTAGTTATGCCAACAGGAGGGAAGAGGGGATGGATATTCTTCAGGAAGGCTTCGTTAAAGTTTTTAGGCAAATTAAAACTTTTAAATTTCAGGGTTCACTGGAGGGATGGATTAGAAGGATCATTGTCCGAACTGCCATTGACCATTTTAGGAAATACAAAGAGGAAAGGGACCTGTCTGCTTCTGAATTCCTGGAGGTGGAGGATGGTCGATCACTTTCTGCATTGGAAAATATGGCCTTAGAGGATTTAATGGGCTATTTGCAAAAATTGCCGGAAGGGGCGCGGGTGGTATTTAACCTTTATGCCATTGAGGGATATAATCATAGAGAGATTGCCGAATTGATCAATATTTCAGAGGGAACTTCCAAATCACAATATAGCAGGGCTAAGGGGTTGTTACAATCCTGGATAATGGAGGAGCAAACGGAGGAGTTATGAAAGATGAATTCGGCAAAATAGTAAAGAGACGTTTGGAAGAAGGCCGGATCAACCCTCCAGAAAAAATTTGGAAGGATATTGACAGGGATTTGGACCTTGATATGACCTGGCAAAAAGTGGAAAGTGAGCTCGATATAGACCAGGCATGGGAGGGAGTAAACCGTACCTTGATAAATGATAGTTGGGTAAGATGGTTTGATGGTATTTCAAATGGTGCGTTTATTCTGGCAATTGTTTTTTTGGGGGATATTTGTTTTCATTTTCCCAAGATTCCCTTCAGGAAAAATCCGATATAACTAAAATTCCTGTTCAACAAAGCCAGTCTCAATTTTTAGACAGCATTGATAATAGTGCCAATAAATATTCCGATAGTGAAAAAGAGGAAAATTATGGCAAGGACAATTTTTCAAGAATGGAAGAGGACCCTTCTGTACCTGAAATCAAGCCAGGATCCAAGCTGAAAAGTGAGGGACTTGATATCAATGTGAAAAATTCCGGTGGAGAAAAAGGTAGCCAATTTCATCCCGGATTGAATAGTAGCTACCAAAAAAAAGATGGTCTTCCTATTTCAAATTTATCTTTCGGGTTAAAGCAAAAACCTGAAGAGTGGGAAAATCCTCATTTTGACTTCAAGTTAGAGGAAATTTCTAGCATGGATCTAGTAGGTGAGATGGGAACCCCCAATGGTTCTACGAAAAGCCAAAAGATTGAATTTTCAAATTGGTATTATGGGTTGGGAATTTCCTGGAGTACTTCCTGGATCAATGATCCAAGATTTAGAAGGGCAAAAGAAGAAGGTACCCTTACCCAGGTAAGTGAAAAAGGTGCCTTTTCTGGGCAGGTCCATGGTGGATATAGGTTCAATAATTTTTGGAGTATTTATGGTGGGGTAGATTTTCTGGGAACCTCCCAACAACAATTTGGAGAATATATTAATGGGGATTATGTGAAGGGGGGGACCAATATCAATTATTGGGGATGTTTTATCTCCTTAAGAAGAAAATATAATCCAAAATCCATTGCTGACTGGGGAATTGAAAAGGCTTTCTTTATCGGACCTTATGTCTCTAAGATTGAATCCGTGGAACAGGAATTGCTTACCTATTTGGAAGGAGCTAGAACCCGGGAACAACAAACCCAAATGTATAAACCATTTGAATGGGGTGGGGTTTTGGGATATGAAATGATTTACCCTTTAAATGAAAAATACCAATTGGGGTTCCAGCTCAGTTATCGGGTTGGGTTCAATAATATTTACCAGGGGAATGAGCAGATACCGTCCTATTTGAGAAGGACCACCACATCAGAATTTTTGATAAATATGTTTATCAGGAAAAAATAATTTTTATTGATTCCAACGGTTTTGAATATATCGTCGT
The DNA here is from genome assembly GCF_030409905.1 of Echinicola jeungdonensis. Lineage (NCBI taxonomy): Bacteria > Pseudomonadati > Bacteroidota > Cytophagia > Cytophagales > Cyclobacteriaceae > Echinicola > Echinicola jeungdonensis. Next base: position 459,604 of record NZ_JAUFQT010000001.1, on the reverse strand, counting down.
CTTAGCAATGAAACAACGTGAAAACGAAATAAACCAACTTAATTTAAAAACTAAATTTATTTATTATGAAAAATCTAAGAGTAATGTGGGCAGCTTTTGTATTAGCATTTTTGGCCCTTGCTAGCTGTACTAACGATGAAGATGCAAATGGTGAAGGAAAGGTGAGCCTGAATGTGACAGATGCTCCTATTGACGAAGCTGATGTTACCGGCGTATTTGTAACCTTCACTAGTGTTGAGTATCAAATGGATGGAGGAAGCTGGGAAGTTTTTGAGGAATTTGATGGTCCTCAAACGATCAACCTCCTTGAATTACAAAATGGAGAAACGGCCTTTTTGGGTGAGTTTAATGGTAGTGCCGGGAATTACACTGGCCTGCGTTTTCACCTGGATGCTGTAGCGAAAAATGGTTCCCAGTCTTCTAACCCTGGGTGTTATATCACCTTTGAGGATGGTAGTGAAGAACCTCTTTATGTTCCCAGTGGAGAACAAACCGGCTATAAGGCAATCGGTGATTTTACAGTTCCTGTAAATGGTGTAGTAGAGGTTACTGCAGACTTTGACCTAAGGAAGTCAGTAACTAAAGCTGGAGCCACAGAAATGTATATTCTGAAACCGACCATCAGGGTCATTGTCAATGATCAGGCTGGAGAAATTAGTGGCCAGGTAGAAAATAGCGTTGAAGGTTCTACCTATGTGGTCTATGCCTACGAAGAAGGAACTTATTCCGAAGCTGAAATGGATGAGCCAGAAGGAGAGGGCAACCGTTTCCCAACCGCTGTAACCAGTACTACAGTGGATGCAGAAGGTAATTATAAACTAGCTTTCCTTGCTCCAGGAGATTATGAAGTGATTGTAGTGGAAATGGACGAAGAAGGTAATCCTGTTGTGAAAGATCAAGAGTCAGGCATTACCTTGTCCAGTAGCCAAAGTGTTGAATTGGACTTCTCTTTGGAAGCCATTATTCAATAAAATCCATTATTAAAGGGCTTTTTAAAATGGAAATTTAATTCCGTAAATAATGCTTTTTAGCATTAAGGGCTTGGCCTCATTTAATTATGAAGTCAAGCCCTTTTTTGTTCTTCCATTTTTCTCCCAGATTCTTTAAAAGGAAAATCTTTATTTAATTGGAACCCAAACTTTCATTTTTCCTATACCTCTATTGGACCAAGTGTAATATGGGATGGCAATATTGCTGGTTTGATTTCCTTTAAGCTGATTAACTCCTCCCATAAAATCAGGATTCCAATTGGCTGTAAAATCTTGCTGGATTTCCAAATTATCCAAGTGGTCAGCATTGTCCATTTCCTCAAAAGCATAAACCAAAGGGCCATATTCTAAAGCCATTTTGTTTTGATCAGCTTCTACATTTGGATTGGCCTTTACTTTTCTCACTTTTATAGGAAAATCGATGCTGATTTGGTCTCCTTTTGTCCATTTTCGAGTAAGGTCCACAAAACCATCATTAATTTTGAAATTTACCGGTTTTCCATTGATGGAAATTTGGGGAAGGGTTTCTTTTTCAGCTGAATAATGGTATAAATCACTTGGCAACACTTGTCCCCTAACCCATCCTGGAACCCTTAATTTTAAGGTGACTGGTTTTTGGGTGGTTGAATGGAATTGAACATTTACCTTGGCATCCCAAGGATAATTGGTGGATTGGGCAATTTGAACATTTCCGCTTTCCAATTCAATTTCGGCATCATTGGAAGCATATAGATTTACAAAGATGGTGTCCTTTTGTTTTGCATAAATCAAGCCTGGAAGAGAGGGCAAGAACCTGATCATGTTGGTAGGACAACAAGAGCAGTCAAACCACTCTTTTCGGGTACAAGCTCCCTGGTTGAACTGGTATTTTCCATCCGATTCCAAGGGGTTGGGATAAAAGAAGTGGGTGCCATCATGCGATATTCCTGAAATCAGACCATTGTAAAGTGTTCTTTCAATGATATCAAAATACTTTACTTCCCCGGTCAAATTAAATAACCTGTGGTTCCAATAGACATTGCCAATGGCTGCGCAAGTTTCATTATAGGCAGACAGGTTAGGTAATTCATAATTTTCCCCAAAGGCTTCACCTTCATGTTTGGCGCCGATTCCACCTGTTAGGTACATTTTCTTTTGGACAACATTGTCCCACAAATGGTTTACCGCATGCAAATAAGCAGTGTCTTTATCCAGGGTGGCGATATCCGTCATGGCTGCATACATATAAACAGCCCGGACTGCATGGCCAACTGCTTCTTCCTGTTCCGTTACTGGAATATGGTCTTGGGCATATTCGCCATATAGTTTGTGATTTTCAGGGTTCCCCCGGTTGTTGAGAAAGTATTTCGCAGTATTCAGGTATTTTTCCTCCCCGGTCAATTCATACAATTTGATAAGACCGGTTTCAATGATTTGATGACCTGGTACGTTGTTGATTTGGTCAGGGCCGTTACCAAATGTTTTGACTACCAAATCCGCATTTTTTAAAGCAATATCCAAAAAGTTTCTTTTTCCGGTAGCTTTATAATGAACAGCAGCAGCTTCGTACATATGCCCTGAATTGTAAAGTTCATGACTCATGTCAAGGGACTCCCATCTTTTTCCATCAACGACTTTCACCCAAGTGGCTGTTGGCTTTTTAGGGTTAATTGTCCTCCAGGTTGTCAGGTAACCATCCACTTCTTGACCTTTCTTTACTATTGAAATCAGGGAATCCAGTAAACTTTCAAGTTTGGGGTCCGGGGAGCTGATCAGGGAGTTGGAAGCACCTTCAATAACTTTGTACACGTCAGAATCATCAAAGGGCATGGCCCCTTTGGCCTCCCCTTCCAGTTCTCCCCCGGCAATCAAGAAATTATCAAGACGACCTTCTTCCTTGCATTTTTTCAAAGCATAAGCAATGGTTTTTTTTTGAACTTTTTCAATAAGCGGTAACCAAAAATTATCGGTTAATTTTACATTTTTGATATCCACATGACTGATGGGGTAGTGGTAGTCAGGTTTTGCGGTATCAACTTTATTTTTTTTATTTCCTTGACAGGAAAATTGGCCCAAAAGGAGGGCGAGAACAAAAAAGCTTAGGGTTGAATTTTTCATAGATTATTTTCTTAATAGGTTTATTTTATTAGGTCCCCTTTGAAGCGTGTTTAATTTGGGGAAATCCACAATTATTAATTAAATCTAATAAATGTAATTAATACACTTATAAAAAACAAGTAGCCTGAAATGTACTTACTAGGAGAGATTATTTTTGTTTATTAAAGACAGGATCCAATTGGATCATTAAAAAAACTTGAAATAAACAAGAATAAATTTTTTTACTCCCAACAATAAATTATGGAACACATATTTAAAATTCTTTGTCCTTCAGAATTTATTTTTGTAAATAAGTAAAGTGAAAGGTTATTGTTTTATTCTTTGTCGGATTTAACTAATCAGAAGCTATGGAGTTTTCCATCTGGGATACCATCATTTTTGTAAGTTATGGTTTAATTATAGTTACTATTGGCCTTTGGGTATCCCGGGGAAAAGGGGAGACCTCGGAAGCCTATTTTTTGGCGGGGAAGTCTTTGCCGTGGTGGGCCATTGGGGCTTCACTTATTGCAGCCAATATTTCCGCAGAACAGTTTATCGGCATGTCTGGCTCTGGTTTTGCCATTGGATTGGCCATTGCTTCCTATGAATGGATGGCAGCCCTGACCCTATTGATAGTGGGGAAATTTTTTCTACCCATTTTTATTGAAAAGAAGCTCTATACCATTCCGGAATTTGTGGAGGTGAGGTATAGCACCACCCTCAAAAGTATATTGGCGGTATTTTGGATTTGCCTCTTTGTTTTTGTCAACCTAACCTCTGTGTTGTATTTGGGAGCAACTGCTTTGGATACCATCATGGGGGATGGAAGTGGGGAAATATTTACTTATTGCATTTTCGGACTGGCCTTATTTGCAGCAACTTATTCCCTTTATGGAGGGCTTTCCGCAGTTGCCTGGACCGATGTATTGCAGGTAACTTTATTGGTCGCTGGCGGTGCTGTCACTACTTGGATTGCACTTTCCCATGTTACCGAAAGTGGAGGCGTACTGGATGGTTTGGCGGAGGTTTATGAAAAAGCACCTGAAAAATTTTCCATGATATTGGACAAAGGAGAAATTATTACTCCAAACAATAAGGATGCCTGGTGGGACCTTCCCGGCTTAGGGTATTGATAGGGGGGCTCTGGATAGCCAACCTATATTATTGGGGTTTTAACCAATATATCATTCAAAGAACACTGGCAGCCAAGAGCCTTCGGGAATCCCAGAAGGGTATTGTTCTAGCCGCTTTTCTGAAAATACTTATTCCTTTGATCGTTGTTCTTCCGGGAATAGTGGCTTTTGTAATAAATTCCGGGCCAGAAGGTACCATTTCAGAAACCTACACGGATGCCTCCTTCTTTGCCGAAGGGGGAAGGATAATTAATGATAATGCCGCCCCTTGGTTGATCAATGAATTTGTTCCGGTGGGACTAAAAGGATTGGTGTTGGCAGCATTATCTGCAGCTATTGTTTCTTCCCTGGCTTCTATGCTTAATTCAACTGCTACTATTTTTACAATGGATATTTTCAAGCCTTATTTCGGTAAAAATGCCTCTGAGCAGAAATTGGTTAATGTGGGGCGAGGATCTGCAGCTTTGGCACTTATTATCGCAGTAATATTGGCGCCTCAACTAAAAAATCTGGGACAGGTTTTTCAATACATACAGGAATATACCGGTATAGTGAGTCCTGGGATTTTGGCGGTCTTTTTATTGGGCTTATTTTGGAAAAAGACCACTAACAGAGCTGCCATTTGGGGAGTGGTGATGTCCATTCCCATTGCTTTTTATTTTAAAATTGCCCCCAATGGCTGGTCAGAAAGCCCTTTCTTCCTCAATCTTCCATTTCTGGATCAAATGCTCTATACCTGTATTTTGACCATTATTGTGATGGTTTTGATCAGTTATTGGCAATTTGGGGGTGAAAATCACCCTAAGGCCATCAACATCAAAAAAGGGATGTTCAAAACCGAGCCCGTATTTAATATCTGTTCCTTTTTGGTTTGCCTTATTCTGGCTATGTTATATGCTTTGTTTTGGTAATCGATTTGGGCAAGGAATATTTTTATTTTTGAAAAGCAATAGAGTGAAAAATATTTATTGTCGGAAATAATATCACTTCTCCAGAAAATAATTTTAGCATTTTGGCAGTTTTGGAGTACAACGCAATAGTAGTTGGATTCGTATTGGTATTAAAGATTTACTTAAGAAGCACAATTAGATGAAAAATGTAGTATTCGGGTTGTTGTTACTATTTTCAGTCAACTGTTACGGCCAAAATCAAAAAGATATGTCAGATTACCCGTCCAAAAACCCCTATTATTCAAGAACCGATACCACCCATTTGGAAGTAAGTGATGCCGAATGGAAGAGGGTTTTGCCTGCTGATGTATATGCGGTAGCCAGGGAGGAAGCTACAGAAAGAGCTTTTACCGGCAAGTACTGGGATGCGGATGCAAAAGGGACCTATTACTGCAAAGTATGTGGAAACAAGCTTTTTAAATCAGATGCCAAATTTGCAAGTTCTTGTGGTTGGCCCAGTTTTTTTGAACCAGTCAGGGACCATAGTGTAATTTACAAACCGGACAATACCCATGGAATGCAGCGCACCGAAGTGGAATGTGCCCGTTGCAATTCGCATCTTGGACATATCTTTGATGATGGGCCAGCTCCTACCTATAAACGTTTCTGTATGAATTCCATCGTTTTGGATTTTGAGCCAGAAAAGCAAGTAGGGAATTAATTGGAATGTAAATTTACCATTAGATAAAAATAAAACCGGTTTAATTTGAGAATGCAACCCTAATAAATTCATTCAGTTCCGGTTAAAATTATAAGAAAGAAGGCTGTTTTGTGGCCCCATTTCTGGATTAACGAGAAGTTTTATAAGATTGATCACCGTTCAATAATAACTGTTGAATGTTTTTGAAATAGTGAAGTTTATAATCTTTTGGGCTGGAAGGTAAACAACTTTACTACCCAAGACTAAGCAATAATATTAAATTGAATAATCCAGAAAACCTGAAAATGATGAAAATCAGTCAAATAGTCAGTGCAAGTTTACTTGCTTTTTCACTTTTTGGGGCAGTTTTACATGCAAATGCCCAGCATAACCACCATTCTAGCAATCAACCAGAACCAGGACAGATTCCTCCCCATCCTCCTAGGCTTCCTGAGGGAGCTATTCCCGCATTCCCTGGAGCATGGGGTGCCGGTATGTTCACTACAGGTGGACGAGGAGGAGAGGTCATTGCGGTGACAAACCTAAATGACAAAGGAGAAGGTAGTTTGCGTGCTGCACTTGAAGCAGAAGGTCCCCGTATTGTAGTATTTCGCGTAGCGGGAAATATCAAATTAACGGAGGATATCAATATTGATCATCCGGATCTAACCATTGCAGGTCAGTCTGCACCAGGAGATGGTATTTGCTTACAGGGAACACTTAATATTAATACACATAATGTTATAATAAGGCATATACGTGTTCGCCGTGGTGTTCCTGTTGGAGGACAAGGAGACGATAATATCGGAGGAAATCCTGACCATCATATCATCATTGACCACTGTTCAACGAGCTGGGGAATGGATGAAAATATATCCCTTTATCGTCACATGAGGCCTTCATTGGATGGAAGTACGCGAATAAAGGATCCAGCCGAACACATTACCATTCAGTGGACCATTTCAAGTGAAGCACTTGATGCCAGAGGGCATGCTTTTGGGGGTACTTGGGGAGGCAATCCTTCTACATTCCATCATAATTTGTTTGCCTGTAATACGGCAAGGAATCCATCCATAGGGATGTCCGGTGCATTTGACTTTCGAAATAATGTAATTTTCAACTGGCGTCACCGTACTATGGATGGGGGAGATGAAACCTCGTTAATAAATGTGATCAACAATTACTATAAACCGGGTCCCGCAACCAATGAAGACATGTTGGCTGTATTTGCGAGGGTGGAAGAACGCAGCATGTATTCCCCAGGAAGTGCATGGGCTGAGGGAGGATGGTATCCTAAGGAAGAAAATAGACCCGGAAAATGGTATGTTGCCGGTAACATAATGGATGGAAATAAAGAAATAACTGAAAATAATTGGGAAGGAATGCGTGGTTCTGAGAGGCTTGCAAGAGTGAACACTCCTTTTGTAGGTTGGCCTGTTTCACCTCATGAAACAGCACAGAATGCTTTTCTTTCTGTGTTGAAAAAAGCGGGAGCCACACTTCCAAGGAGAGATGCTGTCGATAAACGGGTTACAGAAATGGTTGCAACAGGAAAACCAATGACCGAGACAGGTATTTTAAAAGATATTTCCGAAGTTGGCGGTTATCCTTCATTAAATTACGATCCTGATGAAGTTCCTTCAGATATGGATGGGGATGGTATGCCGGATGAATGGGAGAATAAATACAATTTCAACCCTGAAAATCCGGCCGATGGAGCCATTGACTCCGATGGCGATGGATATACCAATGTGGAAGAATTTCTCAACGGTACCGACCCTAAAGAAAAAATAGATTATCGTAACCTTGGGAACAATATAGATACCATAAGTTAATTTCTTAACTGATAGTTGAGGGTATTCAAAACTTCAGATTAAGGTGTAATAAAAAAATCCCCTTGAAATTTTCTTCAAGGGGATTTTTAGTTAAAGCGGAGCTGGAGAATTGAGGTCTAGCTTATTAACCTTTAAGTCAAAATGCATATCCTCTCTAAGTTTTTGTGGCGTTTTTGACCTTCTGGATTTGCAATTGTGGCAAGATTGGAAAGTCGGGTGGTTGCGGTTTGGTTAGAATATTAATCAACCTATTTTAGGAGAGTACCTACGGTTTTCTCCTTTCTGACAGGTAAGTTTAAACTTGAAACAAAAGATTTAAATTCATCCTGGTGCTTTATGCCGTCAAATGCAGGAACAACGGCAGCCCAAGCCACAAAAGCATGCTTTGGTTCTGTATTCAACATCCTAACCGCTTCTTTAGTATCATTTAGACCGGCGTACAAAACAGCCAAGGTCCAATTTTTCCAAGGGGATTTTGGCCAGGTTTTCACTTCCTCAATTAATTCATAGGTTTTTCTAATTTCTCCATTCTTGGCACTAAATGCACCATACATGCCGATCATCCTGGGATTTAGCTCATAAACCTTAGCATAAGCTTGCATTGCCCGTGCTGTGTCATTTTTCAACTGATGAATAAATCCTTTTGTAAAATAGGCAACCGGGTTATTTGGAGATATCTGCAAGGCTGTTTCAACTTTTTCCATGGCCTTATCATAATGCCCATAATAGGCATAAAGCCAACCTGACCATGCAATGTATTTGGAATTGAAAGGATCCAATTTTTCAGCTAATTCATGATGCTTTATGGCATTTACTTTGTCCCCAATCAACATGCAATACCAAGCCTTATCATAGTGGACATTGGCCATACTCGGATTTCTCATCAACAAGTAGTCAAATAATTCTTCTGCCTCCTTCCATTTTCTATCATGGTAAATATTGATACTTGCCATGGCAGCATAAGCTTCCAATTGAGTAGAATCCAATTCAATAGCTTTTCGTGCGGCAAATTTAGCCATGCCGAATACATCTCTGTTTTCAGAAGAACTGTGCCCCAAAATAACATAACCGTAGGCCAATCCAGCGTAAACTAATGGTTCCGCTGGATCAGCATCAAGGGCTTTATATAGGTACTGGATTCCCTTGTCAAACTCCTCCTGAGTTGACTTATGAAGGTAATACATACCTCGTATATAATTTTTGTAGGCGAGTTTATCTATTTTTCTTGTGTTTTCTTGATCTAAACCTTTTTGTGGTTTTAAAAGAACCCCTGATGATAAGCCAATGTTTTTTGTTGCCTCATTTTGAATGGAAATGATGTTTTCAACCGAATTGTTGAAAGTAAACTTAAGTAAACCGGATTCTGGGGAGCCCATTTTATGAAGGGTCAAATCCAGGAATACACTATCCTTATCGGAATAATTTACCTTTCCGGCAACTAAAAAATCAATACCTAGTTCTCTTATTATATGGTCTTTGGATTTTTGGCTATCCTTATATTTTAAGGTTGTATTTCTGGAGAGCACATTAAAACCCTTGATTTTTCCAAGTGAACTAATTAAACCTTGATGCATTCCTTCCGATAAAATTTCTTCGTTGATCAATTTGGAAGTGGCTTCAATAGGTAAAATAGCAATTGATTTGGTTGTTTGTAAATCATTGCCACTCCTTAGGTTTAGGGTGGTAATCACTCCTAAAGCGATCAAAAGCACTATAATAACCACCGTGAAGGAATAAACCTTGAGATTTTGTCTGGCCAGATTATTAAGATGAAGAAAATTCCCAAAAAAGGACTTGTTTTTAGAGGTTTCTTTTGAAAGGTCTATATTGGGAATTAGTGGTGCCTGAACTTCAGCTCTATTTTTTACATTTCCCGGCGAAAAGTGATATTGATTTTGAAAACACTTGGAAAAATAGGATGGGCTTTTAAATCCAACAGCATAAGCAATTTCAGAGACGGTTGATACCTCATTTTTCAATAAAACGTAGGCTTTTTGGAGCCTGAACGCCATAATAAATTCACTGGCAGACAGCCCATTGATTTGATGCAATTTCCGGTGGAGATTTGATCTGCTGATCCCTGCTTCAGAGGCTAGTTCCTTTACACCAAACTTTTCGTTTTTATAATTTTTTTCCAGTATGCCATTAAGCCTTACAATAAACGCCTCATTCATTGACATTAGTGGATCCATGACGAAAAATTTTTAGAGGGAACTAGTAATATGAATTTACATATAATAAATGATAAAGCCCATTGATAATTTTTTGGGGATTTCCTTCAAGCAATCGGCTATCCTGAAACATGCTTTAAAGCTTTTGCAACATAGTTTAAAGGACTTGCAACGGAAATAATTAACAGTCATCATCTTAATGTTTACTTTGGTAAATGCTTCTGAATAAGCTGTTTATAGGTTTTGTTTAATTAAAATATACTAATTATGAAAACGTTAAAATTTCTATTCCTTATTGGCGGTATAACATGTATGTTGACCGCTTGTGAAATGTTCCTAGAGGAAGCACCCAGAAATGGGAACCAAGAATCGGATTTGGTCTTACAAGCTAGATCATTAACTAAACAATTGATGGTTCCCTATAAAGCTAAAATGGAAACCAGTCAAGCAGACGATGCTTTATCAGAAATTTGTTCTTTTATTTCTCCCACCGATTTTTGGGGACAAGAGCATCAGGTTGGAGGCGGTAATGCCACTCATATTGGTAATTTCACCATTGACTTAAAGTTTTGCTTTCATGTGGTAATTAATGAAGAAGGACTTCCTGACATTGAAGGTGGCTTTGGTGAATTTACTGGAGGAGATGGTATTATCGAAGCAAATAATGGTGATTTATTATATACTTCTGCGGATGGTGGCGTGCTTGTGCCCATCCAACATGATAAATATAATTTTGAGTTTGTAACGATCTTCCACGTTACTGGAGGCACAGGACGATTTGAAAATGCCTCAGGTGAAATCACTAACTACGGCTTTGTCAAGGCTGATGGTTCAGGAACGGACCATATTCAAGAGGGTACTATCATTTTAAATAAGTGAGTTCAGTGATAGAAAAGCGTAATTTTATAATAAAAAAACGAGGTGAATATTCACCTCGTTTTAGATGCGTGGAGCTGCAGGGATTCGAACCCTGGTCCAGATAGGGAAACACTGTACCGTCTACATGTGTAGTCATCTATTGGGTTTTCGTCACTGGGCTGCTGGATGACACAGCTACCCAAGTGCTTAGCTGCTTAAATTTCGCACCTCCTTAGCAGCATCGGAAGCACTAGTCCTGGCAAGTCGACACCCCAAGATCAGCTCCGCCAGAACAGAGAGCTGCGGGATGTGGCTGGGGAATCCGCTCTAGCAGACTCAACCCTTTAAGCTTTATCAGATCCTATTCGGACTGATTAGGCAGCCATGGCGTAATTAGATTCGCCAATTATAGTTCGCATGAATTATTCACGGGCGTACATGCTCCACCCGACACGCAGGCCCAGTCTTCACACCTACTGTCAAAACCGGTCAGCCCCATTTCGTTTAATTAGACAAAAATAAGATAAATTTTGTTCCCGAAGAAAGATATTAAAATAGATTCAAGATTAAAGAGCAATTATATATGTTCCTTCCTAAAATAGCATTGACCAATTAGGTTTTTATGAAGATTTTGGGCTTTGATTTAAAAAATTTATTGTATTCTAAAGGAGCTGAAATAGTGGCTGCTCAAGCAGGTCACTTTTTTTGAGTTATTAACCTTTTGAGGATTAATGCAATTTAAACCTAATTGGCATCCTCATTTTCACCCTTACTGCAAGGCCCCTTTGCTTTTCAGGTGTCCATTTGGGTGAATTATTATTTACTCTAATAGCTTCTATATTGCAGTCGCCTCCAATACCCCTCAGGATACCAAAATTCTGAATGGATTCATCTGTATTGACAACAAAAACTACATATAGCGTACCTTCTAACCCTAATCTCTTGGCCCGGGGGGGATAATTTAGATTGTCCCTAAGGTATTATTCTCCGCCTTTATTTCCTCCAGGAAGATGAGGCATGCTTTCCACCACATCAAAATCCACCTTTAGTTTCTCCTCGATTTCTACATTATCAGTGACCTCTTTTATAAAAGGTTGTTCTACAAGTGGTGGGGGAGGAGGTAGCTGTTCTGTAACTGGAATGTCTAATATTTCTTCAATTTCTTCTTCTAATGGGGCCAATTCCAACAACTCGGCCGCTTCGTATGTCTTGTGTTCAAATGCAGCAAATACTAAACCTGCACTTACCAATAAACCAATATGAAAAAACAATCCGGTCTTTTTGGTTAGGTCTGTTTTGGTTACTTATTAGCTTCCATAACTCTTCTTGTCTAATGTTAAGGTCAAATAAAATCCCTAATAACCGAAGGGGCCCGCTTATTACATTAAAAGTAGCCATCAACTTTTCAATTCTCATGGAGTACCGAACTGGTTTCCTGTTGATTTCCAGTGAACTGTAAGCTTACATTTTTATCTGGCAATTTATAAGCTTAATCCAAAGTCCCTAAGAAAAAAATGCCATAAAAAAAGGCTGTCAAATCTGACAGCCTTTAATATTTTGAATTGATTAGCTCAATTTAAATCGGATGGGCAATCTCATTTTCACCCTTACTGGACGCCCCCTTTGTTTACCAGGAGTCCATTTAGGAGCATTTTTCACTACCCTAACGGCTTCTTCATCGCATCCACCTCCGATACCTCTAAGGATACCAACGTCTTGAATAGAACCATCTGTATTAACCACAAACACTACATAAACGGTACCTTCAATTCCCATTCTTCTGGCTTGGGTGGGGTACTTAAGGTTTTTATTTAAGTACTTCATCCAACCTTCCATTCCACCAGGTGGTTGAGGCATGGTTTCTACCACGTCGAAAATCTCATCCGCTTTTTCCTGTACGGGTGCGTCCTGGATCACCACTTCTTTGACCACGGTTTCTTCTTGAACATCCACATCGAAGTCAACTTCGATTTTTTCCTCGATTTCTACCTCATCGGGAACTTCTTCAATGATGGGTTGCTCAACTGGTGGTGGTGGTGGAGGTGGTTGTTCCGTAATCGGAATATCCAATAATTCCTCAAAATCGTCTTCTACTGTTCCCAAGTCCATCAGCTCACTGCTTTCGTAAGTTTTGTACTCGAAAGCGAACAGTACAAGGCCCACACTGATCAACAGACCAAGATGGAAGAACATGCCTGTCTTCTTGGTCAAATCAGCTTTTGGCGTCTTTTTAGCTTCCATATTAAATACTCTATATAAAGGTTAATAACTCAGGTTCTGTTAATTGGTAACAATTGTAACCATTTATTTTTATTTATACAAACCTACATCGCTGCTTGTACAAAATAATAAAACAAATGGTCCCAATCATACTTCCCAGCAAATTGGCTATAATATCTCCTACATCATAAGACCTGTCTGGTATAAACCGTTGAACTTCTTCAATTAATATAGCAAATATGATTCCAAAAACTAAGTAGTTAGTAATGAAAATCACTTTTTTTATTTTTCTTTGCCTATATCTCCAAACTCTGTTCCAAAGAAAGAGCAATCCGGCAAACAGTCCAAAATGAACCATCTTGTCCAAGCCAGGTATGTCTGGAGCGGAGGGAAGGTTTTCACCTGGAGATAAGATCAGCCAAATTAATAAGGCCAGCCAAAGAAGTGCAACTGTTAGGTTTCCCAGAACTTTATCAGGATTCTCCCACGAGTTCTGCATATGCTTCAGAGGAAAGTAAATCCGAAGGTAGCTCCCCTTCAAATTTCACCTTGATCATCCAGCCTCCCTCGTAAGGGGCTTCATTGACCAATTCTGGTGCCTCCTCCAATTCCTCATTGAATTCGATGATTTCCCCTTCTATGGGCATAAACAAGTCGGAAACCGTCTTTACAGCTTCTACTGTACCGAACACTTCTCCGGCCTCAATAGTTTCACCCACAGTTTCTACTTCCACATAAACAATATCTCCCAATTCTCTTTGGGCAAACTCCGTAATTCCGATTGTAGCTATATTGTCTTCAATTTTCACCCACTCGTGGTCTTTGGTGTATTTTAACTCTTTTGGGAAATTCATATTTAGTTAATAAAGATTTTAAATAATGTGTCCAAAATTACAAGCTTTCAGGAAATCATAAAACCTATTGGCCTAAATTAAATCGCAACTGTCCCCCAAAGGCTGTGGAACTTCTTCTGTAAGAAGTACTTATTTTGGGTTCATTGACCGTGCGGTCAAAATAGACGGAAACCCTTAGGTTTTGATTGATCAAATAGGCAACGGTGGGCCGGATCTGAAGATTAAGGTTACCATTGGTCACGGTGCTTTCCTCTCCAATTTTCCGCTGCAAGGTTTGGGTATCCACTATTCGGGTATTAATCCGGATTTCCAAATCATTGTCCAGTACCTGTTGTCTTCCCTGTATTTTGAAAGGGATTTTTACCCCTGATTTTGTGTACCCCAGGTTGAAGCTGAAATCCTTGCTTTTTTGCTCGGTGACTTGGGCATTGGAGAAATTCAATCCAATGTTCCGTTCCATATTGTATTCCATGGAAATGCTCATACGATCCTTGGTAAGCACATCTACCCCGATCAACGGAGAAAAACGTTCTGATAATACAACCTGATTCAGCACAAATACAGGAATATAACTTCCAAATTCATCCGTCAAACTTGCCTGGGGATAATTTTGAAGGCTATTGTATAACTCCAATCCGTTTTTATATAGCAATGAGTTGGAGAAATTGCTGACATCATATGAGGATGTGTAATTATGCGTCAGATTGATGGAGGAGAAATATTCCTCAAGCCATGGGATTCGGGACAATCCCCTGTATTCCACTCTCCAATTGGGTAAAGGGGTTTTAGGGAAGGGGCTTAGGCCAATTTCATTCGGGGACTTTCCTGAATATGCAGCCAAAAAAGATGGGATCAATACATCTTGGCCATTGAGTTCATAGGTCCCTCCAGGGTTTTGGCTTTCCAAGCGGCTTTGTATGGTTTGACGATAAGTTTCAAAGTTGGAGAACAATGGAGAATTATTGTCCTCATCATCCTTGGCAAATGCCGTTTTTATGAGGTTGTAACTGAGATTATAAGCCCCTAGGCGGTTGGGATTAATGGAAACATAGTCATTTTCAGCTTCTGAGTACCGGAAAATTTCATTATAATTTCCTGTCTCTCTTTTTCGCATATCCAAGGTGATCCTGAAATCCTTTACTGGTTCTACAATTGCATTTATTTGTAAATTTTTTGTCTGATTTTGCCGGAAAGTTTGGGTCAGTTGATTGCTTGGAGCCATAACTCCCTCTGAGGCCAGATCATAGCGAATTCCACTATTTTGGCTTCCAATAATAAACCCAAGTCCAGGGTTCATAAAGCTCCGGTCCAGACCAAACAATCCCGTGTTTTCCATATAACCAGGAAGGAAAGTTCCTTCCACTATATTATAACGCCCACTAATTTCCTTGATCATCATCGCCACTTTTAACAGCTCATTGAACCATCCGCCCGTATTAATTTCCTTTTTATCCTTTTCATTATTGGATTGGCCAGGAATACTGGGGCGTTTAGGGGAGTTGAGTGCTTTTAACCTATTTACCTTATTGTACAGCTGTATTAAATCCAATTTACCATTGAGGGACCGGTCCCTGGTATTTTGGATGACGTTGCCCAAGGTGTCCCTTTGACCTATGGCCCCTGTCAACCAACTGTAGGTTGCTTCATATCTAAAATCTGCATTGATCCAATCCAATATTGGCGACTTTTCAGTGGGTATATGGTAATTGGCTACCAATTGATGATTGTAGTTGGTGGGCCTTCCCAAATTTTTGACATTATTTTTTACTGAATCGATTTTGGCTTCAGTATCCAGATCCCCTTCAGGTTCATCAACAACCGCATTGACTCTTGCGGTATAATCAACGGTCAGATTTTTGGTCAAATCCCAGTTGAGGCTGTAAAAACGGTTAATAAAGAATCTTTTTTGGAAAAGGGGATCTACTCCTTCAGTAGTCAACTGATCATTTCGGTATTGTGTCCGCATAAAGCTCCTGTCAACATCCAATCTAGCAGTGATCATGGATGGAGCTAGGTTGAGATTAAAATCCCGGATAAGCTGCAGATGCGGACTTTCCAGTATTTTCCAATTTTTGAAAGGCTCAAGAACCAGGGGTGTGGGCTGGTAATTATAGGTAATATTTCCTTTATAGGTTTCAAAAGTATAGTCTTCTGTATTGATATTACTTTCTTTTACCAACCCATAGGAATAAGAAAAAGCAAAATTTTCAATGTCATAGATCCTTTTCTTCTTTTCCTCATCCTTCCGGACTTTTCTCACATTGGTAAAGCTAATATTTCGTCTTTTGACCTGATCCAAAACAAGGTCCTTATAGGCTTCCCTTTCAGCATCCGTCCTGAATTTGGTAAGCGCAAGTTCAAAGGGAACATCAGGGTTTAATGGGTCAAACTCCGGTTTGGTAGTGGAATTTTCCAGGCTGACATACAAGGGAATGCTGACCCCCAATACATCAGGTAACAAGCGATCCACTTGGACATTGGCTGAGACATCATATTGGGTGGTGGATTCCCTCGCCCTTTCGGATAAGCGGGTTTCTAGACTTCCAAATCCGAAGGTGTTGTGGCGGATGGTAGAGGAAATGGTAGCCACATCCGCAATCTGGGCATTAAGTCTGGCATTGGCTGCCCATCCGGAGGATTTGTTGAACTCGGTTACCCTGAGTTCATTGGCCCAAATGCAAACGGATTTACTACTTGTTCCGGTAGAGGAAGGGTTTCTAACCCCCAACATCATCCCTTGGACAAAATTCAGCTCGGGACGTCCCACTACTGTAACCCTGTATTGGCGGATTTGGACAGAATAGGGGAGGTTCTGTGGAACCCGGTTATTGTCCCTTTCCACTTTTACTCCCACCAATTCATCAATGGCAATATCAATTTCATTTTCTAATGGCCAAATCTGTCTTGGATCCCTGGTGCCAGGTGGAGTGACCATTAAGGGGACTTCTATTTCATAATAATTTTCGGTATAATCTGTACCAATGCGAAGAAAAGCGCTCAGCTCTCCATCTTCCGCATCCTGGCTGTCAGCATGCAAAAACATTTTTAGGCGTCCATACTGAACCAAATCCAGGTTGACATTTTTAAATACGGCTCTTGCATCCCGATGCTGTAAATTGTCGATACATAGCCGCAGGGATTGTTCATTGAGTTGTCTTTCCACAGTTGAAGTATTGTCCCTGTCCCTGGTAAAACCCGGGGGGAGTACATAGGGGCTTTGTTCGGTACTTCCCTGACCGTTTTCCTCAATATTGACTACGCCCACCGTCAAATTGGAATTATCAGGTTCCGGAATTTCAGTGAAATCCCTTTCATACAAAGATTCCTCAAAAGTTCTCCATTGGCTCCCTACCAACTGGAATTTTGCCATTCTTAGCACAACAGGCTGTTGGAAATCCGTCAAATAGGTTCGGATAAAGCGCATGGATTTAAATCCGGAAATATCTCCTTGGACACCATCAGGTTGGCGAATGGGGATACGGAATAAGTACCAATTGACTTCCTCACCATTTTCAACATGGGAAACCTTATCCACGATGTAGTTTTGTCCCACATCCATAGTATTGGGCCTCAGGTCTACCTGATATTCATAATAATTTTCAGTTTCGTTGATGGTGTTGTCATTATTAAGGTCTTCGTTATCGGGCTCATTGGAGCCGGAAGGGGTGTAGGGTAGGTTGGAATTGGCGGTAATGGGAGTGTTATTCTCCATGCCGTTGTATTTTTTATACCTTTCCAGGATTTTAATGTTATTTTGGTCATATTCCGTATTTAGGTAATAGCGGAATTGATCACCAGAAGGATCCTCTTCAATTTCCTCCATCACATCGGAATCTACATTGAGGCGGTTAAGGAAACGGTCAGCAAAAAAAGTAGTTTCATCTTCGCTACTCAATCCATCAAGACCTACATCCTGGTTGGGTCTTGATTCAGGGCTGTTATCAAACCCTGGCGTCAAATATTGTTCATTGGTAACCCGCCCCCATTCATTGGTGGTGGTTTCAGTTGGGTCACCATCTGCAGGAAGGCCATTTTCAAATGCATGCCGGCTATCCTTTATCACATCTTCTGAGATTTCTCCCAAGTTGAAAACCAATTTACCCCCTGTGGTATTGTTTTCATTAAAAACACCATCCATTACCCGGCCATTTTCCCCATCAATAAAGGGATCCATCATCCAAAATTCTATGTATTCGATATTGGTGCGGTCAAAATCCACTTCTGAGGTAATGGCCCGGGTTATCCCCCCGTAATTATCTTCGGGATTGGGGAGCAATCCCCGGTCTGTCAAATTGGGATTATAATTATACATTCCCCGTTCATGTGGAAAATAGGCAAGTTCAAACAGAGGTTCAGGGGTGACGATCACATCCCTATCCCTTTGTTGGAAAATTTCCTGGGGGATAACCCTTCGTACATAATGGTTTCTTCGATCTTCACTGGTGATATTTGAGGGGACGCCCTGTCCTGTTTCCCTATAGAAAATATTGTCAATATTATACCAGGCAAGTTTGGCCCTCCTATAGGCATTGCCCAGGCGGTCCTCTGTTTGCATGCTCAGGTCAAAACGATTGTCCTCCGTCCTTGGAGTGGATGCAAGGCTCCAGTTTTGGGGTGATCCTCCCAAGCTAAATGGTGTGATAGCTGCTTCAAAATCATCTATATAGGAAGTCCCTTCACCATTGACCTGATTGGAGGTGCCAGGGATTAAATGGGCAAATTCTCCATTAAAAGTAATCAAAGATTGTTCTTTAGTGTCGGTAAAGGGCAGTGCATCGGCAAGTTTGGTAAGCCATCTGGATTCATCGCTATAGTTCAGGTCCACTCCCCAAAGGCTGTTCCTTATAGTTTCATTTCCAGTACTGATCCGGGTGATATTTGGCCGCTCGTTAAGGTATAAAAAGGTACCTCCAAGGTTTAAATTTTCATTGAATAAATAGTCAAACCGGGTACCCAATAAACTTCGGGTCTGGAAGGATACCAAGTCGGCCTTCTCAAAACTAACCTTAATCCTTTTTCCGGATTGTAATATACCCTCATTGATAATGACCACCCTGCCAATATTATAATCCACCGTATAATCCACCCCTTCTGTGAGGGGGATATTTCCAGCTGTTAACAATACCGAACCCTCAGAAATGTTTAAACCCGGCAACATGATTTCCGATGCAGAACCCGCTGTCATGCTTCCTTTTAAGTAATATTTGTTGAGGCGGGTTACTAATTCTGCATCAGCCTGGGTGGTATTATAAAGCGTATCATAAACATATTTGTTTTTCAGGCTTTCTTCATTGGGCAGAAAATGCTTTTCCAGGTTCTGTCCAAATGGTTCAAGAACGGGGAATATGAGCATTCCCTTGTCCGGAAAAATGGTAAGCCCCGGGACAAAGTCAAAATTTCCATCCGGCTGGGGGTCATTTTGGGGGTTTAGATTATCCAAGCCCATAAGCCGGATGAGTGGTACATCTTTGACTTCCTCACCTTCCAACAAACTGGGGTTATCCAAACCGGTCCGGTCGTCCCGGTAAATGACTTGCAATTGAAAGCCTTCCTGTTTGATTTGGTTGGCATTGAAATTATAAATGTTTTTCATCATCAAGTCCCAAGTAGGAACCTGAGTGTTTATTCTTGCCGGCCGGAGTAATTTTAAAAACAATACCTCATTTTCTGGCCTGTTTTGATAATCTTCCGATAACTCGCCCACTTTGTAGGACTGGCCATTATAGGTGTATTCATAGGAAACCGCCAACACTTCATCGTTTTGCAATTTCCGGTTTAGGGAAAGATAACCCAATTCTTTGTGGAATGTATATTCATTTTGCCCCAATTTCCTGGCACCGTTTACCTGTTCAAAGTCTGTCCCTTTGACCAATCCCAAATCACTTTCTATGGCAGTAGAGGCATTGTCATAGGGCCTGAACGCAGGGTTGTTGGTTAAGTTTTCAAATAATTCATTGGCCCCATTGGAAGCGGGAGCATCTGGACTTCCACTTCCAATATTGGGATTTTCAGGCCGGTAGATCCTTTGTCCTTCTCCAAGGTCCATAAAAGCGGTAAAATTCCTTAAGGTTTCGGTGTTGTTGGCCCTGTTCATGATATAAACTTCCACCCGGGTAACATTTACTCCTGATAAAACCTGTGGAAGTCCTCTTAACCACCTTTCATAATTTTCCCTGAAAAAGTGGCCCAGGAAGAAATGGCGGTTTTCATCATAATTTGAAGCCCTGAATTCAAAGGGCCTCCCCTGACCTCCCCCTTCAATCACAATTTCATCCCTGCGTCCCCTTTGAGTGGAAGCCACTGCGGTCATAAAAAGTTTTCCAAATTGCATTTGGGTTTTGACCCCGAACAAGTTTTGTGCACCCTGGATAAGGCTGTTTTGGACCGGCATACTGACATTGCCTATTTCTATACTTTTAACTATATCCTCTTCAAATCCCGTATATTCTACTTTGAGCTGGTTTTCAAAATCAAAGGAATTATTACTGTCAAAATTGGCCCCAATGCGCATTTTTTGACCCAAATTGCCATTGACACTCATTTGGATTTGCTGGTCAAAATTAAATCCACCGTTTCTTTGTTGGCGGATGGGGATGGAAGGATTATCGATTCTTCTGAAGATTCCACCAAAATCCAGGTTAACATAACCTGTGGGAACAATGTTGATCTCACTTCCCCCAAATAAGCGGTCAAAGGTTGGGCTCATGGTAATGGGAGGGATCAATCCCCGTCCACCCACGGCACTTTCTCCCTCTAATCCCCTTGACCTGTTTCTCCAATATTCCTGCCGCATTCGCAGTTCCTGGATTTTAGAAAAATCCTCGAAATCATAGCTGTATCCTGATTCCGCATCTGCAGAATCTACTTCATCATAAACCCGGTAATGAAGTGTAGAATCAAGTTCTATTTCTATTTCTCTATCGGTGGGCGGAGGCAAAATAAAGGGGGATCTTCTTTTCCTCATGGGGGAATTTAGAGGATAAAGGGGATTGGTATCCATATCATCCCATAATAAAAAGGAAGGCAAAGTCCGCCTTTCCTCCAGAGAGTCCAGCCTGGTTTTTGTACTGTCTTGATTGGTCTCTTGTCCAAATGATATTGTAGAAGACAAAAAATATAAAGCAAACAACAATATTATTGTTGTATAAAAATATTTTGAACTATCACCTGAAAAAAAATATGGTTTTGGGTTAATCAAGTGTAATGGAAATTAAGATGATTTTAAAGATGCTTTAATTAATGCTTCCAATGAAATTTCTGAGTCTGATTTTTTCAATACAGCAGCAATATTTTTTTCTGCAGTGGCTTTTGGAAAGCCCAGCGTAACCAATGCTTGGAGGGCTTCCTCCTTGATTTGGTTGTTTTGATTTAAAAATCCCTCACCTGCCACAGCTCCTACTGGTGCCGATTTCTTGATTTTATCTTTCAGTTCCAAGACTATCCTCTGGGCAGTTTTTAATCCAACACCTTTTACTTTCTGGATGGTTTTATGGTCTTCCTGTACAATTGCCTGTTCCAGTTCCTGGCTATTTAGGGAAGAAAGAATCATTAAGCCAGTATTAGGTCCCACACCACTGATGGAAATCAAATCCAAAAACAACTTTTTTTCTGAAGCATCCTTAAATCCATAAAGGGTATGGGCATCTTCTTTTATGTGTAAATGGGTGAGGAGCATGACCTGCTCCTCATCCTTTATTTGCGAATAGGTGTTCAAAGATATTTTAACATGGTAACCGATACCATGGATATCAATGACCAAAAAGGTTGGGTCCTTGGTGACCAATCGACCTTTCAAATAATCAATCATACTATATCCTGTGTTTGGGCATCCACTACAGCAATGGCTACCATATTGACAATTTCCCTGATAGAACTGCCCAATTGTAATATATGAACCGGTTTATTCATCCCTAAAAGGATAGGGCCAATGGCTTCAGCATTCCCAATATCAGCTACCAGTTTATAGGAAATGTTTCCTGAACTCAAGTTGGGAAATATTAGGGTATTGGCCTTTTTATTGGCTAGGGCACTAAAGGGATAGGTTTCCTGCTGGAGCTTTTCATTTAAGGCCACATTTCCCTGCATTTCCCCTTCTATGACAAGTTCCGGGAACCTGGCCTTGGCTTTTGCGGTTGCCTGAGCCATTTTGGTGGGGGTATTTCCTTTAGCAGAACCAAAGTTAGAATAGGAAAGCAGGGCAATTCGAGGTTCAATGTCGAAAAACCTTACTGCATCTGCTGTCAAACCAATGATTTCCACAATTTGATCATCGGTAGGGTTAACATTTACTGTGGTATCGGCAAAGAAGAAGGGCCCTTTATCGGAATTCATAATATACATCCCCGCCACTCTGTCAACTCCTTCTTTCACACCAATAACATGCAGGGCTGGCAAAATGGTTTTGGGGTAATCCTTGGTCAAGCCAGAAATTAAGGCATCAGCTTCTTCCAATTCCACCATCATGGCACCAAAGTAATTCCGGTCCCGCATCAATTTTTGCCCCTCATAAGGAGTCATGCCTTTCCTTTTTCGCTTTTCATAAAGGATTTTACCATACCTTTCCATCCTTTCCGTCTCCTCAAAAGGGTCGATAATAGGGACACTTTGCAAATCCAAGGCATTATCTTCTATCAACTTGAGTATGGTCTTCCTATTACCCAGAAGAATAGGTTCACCGATCTTTTCATCCACAATAAGCTGAGCTGCCTTGAGGATTTTTCGGTTATCAGCCTCAGCAAAGACAATTTTTTTCGGGTTTTTCTTGGCCCTGGAAATCACCCTGGACATCAATCTTTGGTCGATACCTATTCGTTCTTTGAGATCCAGTTCATAAGCATCCCAGTCGTTTATTGGGTTTTGGGCAATTCCTGAATCCATTGCTGCTTTGGCAACTGCCGGGGCAATAGTGGTGATCAATCTTGGATCCAAAGGTTTGGGGATTAAGTAATCTTTGCCAAAACTTATTTGCTCATCACCGTAAGCTTTATTGACGATGTCCGGAACAGGTTCTTTGGCCAACTTGGCAATGGCCTGTGCTGCCGCCAATTTCATTTCTTCATTGATGCTCAGGGAGCGTACATCCAATGCACCCCGGAAGATATAAGGAAATCCCAATACATTGTTGACTTGGTTTGGATAGTCAGAGCGTCCAGTAGCCATGATCAGGTCTTCCCGGGCTGCTGTGGCTACATCATAGGAAATTTCAGGGTCGGGGTTAGCTAGGGCAAAGACGATAGGGTTGGGGGCCATTAACATGATTTGGTCCTTGGAAACCACATTTCCTGCCGAAAGTCCCAAAAAGACATCTGCTCCATCGAGGGCATCAGACAGGTTTTTTTCAGGACCGCTTTCCAGGGCAAACTCTTTTTTAATATCATCCAATTCCGCCCTATCAGTCCGGATTACCCCAGATTTATCACACATGATGATGTTTTTCTTTTGCACCCCAAGGGACATGTAAAAACGGGTGCATGAAATGGCAGAGGCTCCAGCCCCATTGACTACCAACCGGATATCTTCAATTTTTTTGCCTACAAGCTCCAGGGCATTTAAGAGGGCTGCACCAGAAATGATTGCTGTCCCGTGTTGGTCATCATGCATGACCGGAATATTCATTTCCTTTTTAAGGGTCTGCTCAATAATAAAACATTCAGGTGCCTTGATGTCCTCTAAATTTATCCCACCGAAAGTGGGCTCCAGGGATTTGATGGTCTGAATCAGTTTATAGGGATCTTTCTCATCAATTTCTATATCAAAAACATCAATCCCGGCAAACTTCTTAAAAAGCACCCCCTTACCTTCCATAACAGGTTTTCCAGCTTCAGGTCCTATATCCCCAAGGCCCAAAACAGCTGTTCCATTGGAAATAACGGCAACCAGGTTGCCTTTGGAAGTGTATTGATAAACTTTTTCTTTTTGGGCAGCAATTTCTTTGCAAGGCTCTGCCACCCCGGGCGAATAAGCTAAGGCCAGGTCAAGTTGGCTGGATAATGGCTTGGTTGGTATGACCTCTATTTTTCCAGGACTACCCTGTTTATGGTAATTGAGGGCATCTTCTTTTCTTATTTTAATTGGCATATCTAAAAGCTATAATTTGGATTTTATTTTAGGTTTTATTTTTCAGGGTTTTCAATAAAATTAGTCCCCATCAGGATGGTTTCAATTTCCCACAATGCGGATTTATGTTTTTCATTGGGGTAAAATACAAAACCCTCCATAAAATAAAGCTTACTATTATCCGGGTTAACGGTCACATAAGAAATAAAGGAGCCACCCATTGACACATTATTGGTTTTCCATTGGCCTCTCATTTCTACAGCGTATTGGCCGTCTATCTTTAAATTGCGGAAAGCCGGGGGGACCTGTTTTTCCGTTTTTACAAAGGATTCAGGATTGTTGGGGTCTCCAAAAACCCTGGTTTTAAGAATCTCATCCCTTAATTTGATGATGTTTTCCGGAAATAACTGTTCTTCAGATTTATATTCAGTTTCATAAAAAATTAAACTGATATCTGCTCTTTGCGTGGTAGGGGTAGGTTGCCTGGCCCAAAGGAAATTTTCTCCCTCTTTTACAAACTGATAGGAGGGGGGGATTTTTAGTTCAAGATTAAAAAGCTCCTCGCCCTTAGCCGCTAATTTTCCATTTGTCCTATTAAACAATACTTCGCCAAGTCTGTTCCTCTCTCTCACCTCAAAAAGATTTTGGATCTTGGATTTATTTTTCCTTAAATTTTCGATCAGTTCTTTTTCATTATTGCCAAAGAGATAAATTACCTCTTGCCCTCTGGCAAATTCATCCTCATTTCTTATCATAAACAAGGAATCATTTTTAGCCGCTTGTTCTTTTGATTTTTTGCTAAACTGGGCGTTAATGGATTGGCTTCCGGGGTTTTTGTCATCAAATGTGGTGACATATACAATATTGTATGCCATCCTTAATATCCTGGTCATGGCCCTGGGGTCCACTCTCCTCAAGTCATATAGACTCTCTTCCCGAACCAAACCTGGGATATCCTCCTGGAAAACTTCCAGAAGGGCCTCTTTAACCTC
The DNA here is from genome assembly GCF_030409905.1 of Echinicola jeungdonensis. Lineage (NCBI taxonomy): Bacteria > Pseudomonadati > Bacteroidota > Cytophagia > Cytophagales > Cyclobacteriaceae > Echinicola > Echinicola jeungdonensis. Next base: position 434,830 of record NZ_JAUFQT010000001.1, on the reverse strand, counting down.
ACCCTGAAATTTTAAGGAATCAATAACCAAAACTATTTCCCCTCTTCCGCCCCGGGCAGGAGGTTTATTGGAGTTTGATCCCCGTTGAGCTTGATCGCAGCTATATAGTAAACCTGCAGATAGGATGCAGAGTACCCAAGCAATGGTTTTTTGAAAGGACATAACAATGACAGTTAAATAAATTTTGATACAATTTATAAATTTTGGCCGGGTCAAAAAAATAAACCAATTAATTATTTAGTTGATAAGGGCTTATCCAATAATCAGTTTTTGGCCAGGTTTAATTTTATTTGATCTCAACTTATTCAGTCTTTTGATTTCTTCAATGCTAACTCCCTCCAGTTTACGGGCAATTAGCCAAAGAGAATCTCCAGGTTGAACAATATAAGTTTTAGGGGTGTTTTTATAAGATGTCACATCCTGTTTAGCTTGCTGGGTAACCAGGTTTTTATCAAATGCTCCTTTTCCCTGATAAATAGTTAGGGTTTGTCCTACCTTGATAAGGTTGGAATGTAGCCCATTCCAGGCTTTTAGTTCAGATATAGTGATATTGTGCCTGCTTGCAATTTTTCCCAAGGCATCGCCTCTTCTAACCCTGTAAGTTATTTTTTCAGGTGCTTTTCGCACTGGGGCTTCATTTCCCTCTTCCTGAATGGCCAATAGCCTTTCAGCTTTCACCTGAAGGGAATCTGCTATTTGCTCTTTATTTTCAGCCAGGTATATTGCTTGCTTTTTGGGAACCCTCAAAGCATATTGCCTTTGGGAATGAGGGATTTTTTGGTTGATTATGGCAGGGTTAAGCATTTCCAAATCGTCCATGCAGATGTCTGTTATTTCAGCCAGCTGTTTCAAGTCCACTTCGTGATTAAAGCGGATTTTTTCATGGGCAACAGGAAAATTGGCGTTTTCCAATACCAGGTTATGCTCATCAGCATATTTGAATACATACATGATGGCTTGAAATTGAGGTATATATCCTCTGGTTTCCCGGGGAAGGAAACGATAGATACTCCAAAAGTTTCTTTTTCCTCCGGATCTCCTAATTGCTTTTCTGACATTCCCAGGTCCGCAATTATAAGCTGCCATGGCCAATTCCCAATCATTAAACATTCTGTGTAACGTTTTCAGATATTTGCAGGCAGCCTCGGTAGCCAATTCGGGATCCATACGGTCATCAATATCCCGGGTAACGTAAAGGTCATATATACGGCCGGTGGCAGGCATAAATTGCCATAGACCCATGGCACCAACCCTGGACTTTGCTTTTGGGTTTAAGCCTGATTCAATGATTGCCAAGTACTTGATGTCCTCGGGCATATTGTGGCGTTTCAGGGCGTCTTCAAAAAGCGGGAAATATATTTCCTTTCTGCCAAGTGCCATTTTAGAGTATTCACGGTTCCTTACCGTAAAGTAATTAATAAAAGCAAAAATGGTTTCATTCAACGCATAAGGCATTTCGGTATCCATGAGCTGTATGCGCTGGTTGATTTCATCATAGGTGAAATCGGGAATATATTCGTAATTATAAGTAGGAGTGAGGGTTTCTTCCTCCTCCATATCGTTGACAAAATTATACAGTTCCTGACCATGGGCAGTAGTGAGCATAACACTGCTGATTGCGAAAAACATAAGTGAAAATGTCATCCAGGTTTTCATGGTCAGGAATTAGTTTATCTATTTTTTAATCGATATCAGATATTTTGCAAATGCATAAAGTTCTCCTTCTTTAAAAGAATTGGCTATGATTTGCAAACCAATCGGTAATCCCTTTTCATCTGTTCCATTAGGAATGGAAATGGCAGGAACCCCCGAAACAGAGGCTTGAACTGTAAACAAATCCTCCAGGTACATGGCTACAGGGTCATCACTATGCTCTCCAAACTTAAACGCTGTAGAAGGCGTAGTTGGCATAACGATGTAGTCATATTTATCCAACAGGTCTTCGGTAAACTCTTTTATCAGCCTTCTTACTTTTTGGGCTTTGGTGAAATAAGCATCATAATAACTTGCACTAAGTACAAAAGTACCCAGCATGATCCTTCTTTTGACCTCCTCTCCAAATCCCTCTGAACGTGTAAGCTTATACATGCTTTCCAAGTTGTGGGCATTTGGAGTTCTATACCCATATTTTACGCCATCAAAGCGTGAAAGGTTGGAACTTGCCTCTGCAGTGGTCAAAATATAGTAGGTAGGAAGCACATAATCCAATAGCGGAAAATCTACTTCTTCTACTTGATGGCCTTCTTCCTTCAGTTGGTTAAGCACATCCAGAGTATGGGCCTTAATCTCAGGTTGAAGGGCATCAGATTCAATAGTTTCTTTCAAGTAAGCTACTTTGACTGGCTTTTCCAAATCCAGCATTTCGCTATAGGAAGGTACGGATTTTTGGGAAACCGTACTGTCATTGTCATCTGGTCCTGCTATGACTTCCAGGACCAATGCATTGTCCTCTACATTTTGGGAAAACACTCCTATGGTGTCAAAGGAAGATGCGTAAGCAATCAGGCCAAAGCGAGAAACCCTTGAGTAAGTAGGCTTGATTCCCACAAGACCGGTAAATGCCGCAGGTTGTCGAACAGACCCTCCAGTGTCTGTTCCCAAAGAGGTAGTACAAAGATTGGCTTGGACTGCAACGGCAGATCCTCCGGAAGACCCCCCGGGCACCCTTTCCTCATCAATGGCATTCAATACTTTCCCATGAACGGTGTTTTCATTGGAAGAGCCCATACCAAATTCATCGCAATTAAGCCGTCCAATTATGATGGCATCTTCATCGATCAATTTTTGGACTGCAGTACAGGTGAATTGGGATTGGAAATTTTCCAGAATCTTGCTGGAAGCATTGACTTCATGGTCGGTATAGCATAAAACATCCTTTATGCCAATGACCATGCCTGCCAATTTACCAGCAGTTCCTTCTGCCAATTTTTGGTCTACTTTTTCGGCCTGTTCTAAAGCGGATTGCTCATAAACTTCAACGAAGGCGTTGAGATGCGCCTTCGTCTTGATGTTGTTGAGGTAATAATTTACGATTGCTTTACAATCAGTCTCCTTATTTTTAAGCGACTTTTTTATTTCGTCGAATGAATGGAATTTTTCCAATTTTCAGATGCTTTTAGTCTTTTTTCTTTTTGTCCTTCAGACCTTCCTCAATATCGTCCTGAATCTCCTTGGTGGCGTCTTTGAATTCTTTGATTCCTCTTCCCAGCCCTCGAGCTAATTCAGGGATTCTTTTTGCGCCGAATAATAGGATGATAACCAGGATGATAATGATCAAGGAACCACCTCCTATATTCTGAATGAAACCCAATGTAGTCATGTCTAACATTTTTGTGAATTTAAATTGTTACAAAGATACAACAGCGCTTTACTAACACAAGAGAATAGCATACAGTTCTTTATCTTTTTCTTTTCTTTTTTTATAAATGTACAGAGATTATGGGGTTTACCCCTAATTACTGGATAACCAAATAGTAGGGTTCATCACTTTTAGTCCCTTCCAGGTCTGGAAATGAACTTCTGATGTACCATCATTTCCTGTGGATACTTCACCTATTTTTTCCCTTGCTGCCACCTTTTGTCCGGACTTAACCGAAATGGTCCTAAGCCGGCTGTACATGGTGTAATATTCCCCATGTCGGATGATAATGGTTCCTCCCATGCCGGGGACCGTAGAGATTTTGGTGACCGTTCCACTAAATACCGCCCTGACGGTTTCATCCGGGTTGGTCTGGATATCTACCCCATCATTGGTTTCGGTAATGCCTCTGAGGGTGGGGTGAGGGTGGGTGCCAAATCTCCTGGAAATAAACCCACTGGCAACTGGCCATGGCATATTCCCCTTGTTTTCAGCGAAAGAATTGGAAAGAGCTGCACTTTCAGGAGTTAGTGGTACGTTGGTTCCGGCCGATTTGGTTGCCCTGCTGTTGGCTTTTTTTGCTTCTGCTTCAGCCAAGCGGATCTCCTCTTCGATAACTTTCCGAATCAACCGGTTTAATTCTTCCTGTTGTTTTTTGGTTTTTTTTATGTCCTTTCGGATTTCTTCTTCTTTTTGGCTCAGATTATTTACAATTTGTTGTTGTTCTTGCTTTAGGCTGGCCAACTCTTTCTTTTGTTCCTGTTCCCTTTCCAGGGCAAGTTGCTTGTCCGATTTCTGTTTTTCTAATTGGTTGTTTTGTTTTTCCAGGTCTGCACTCACTTTATTGATCTGGTCAACCTGCTTTTTCCGGGCATCACTATATTGCTTGAGGTATTTCAACCTCATATAAAACTGCTTAAATGTAGAAGAGCTGAATATAAAACTTAAAACAGTGACCCCGCTGTTAAGTTTGGAAGAAGTATAGATCATCTGTGCATATTCTTCCTTTAACTCCTCGAGGTCCTCTTTCAGGGATTGGATCAGGTTTTGGGTATCCTTGATTTCCTGGTTTAACAGCAGGACTTCATTGTTCAAAGTGTTGATATAATTCGCCCTGGTTTCCAGTTGGCGATTGACTACATTCAGTTCACTGATGGTGTTTTTTTTGCGGGCGGCCGTTTTTTCCAGGATTTTGTCAAATTCCTCCAGCCTTTTAAGTACCTCGGCTTTTTCCTTTTCCAATTCGGCACGACTCCTTTTGGTTTGGGCATACAATGGATTGTCAATTGTACCCAATTGGTACAACACCAAAACCAATAAAAAGAGGTATTGATTAATCTTCATATTTTAAAAATTATAAGGGAATGACATGGGGCCTTCTTCCAAATCCACCTTGTTTACCTCAATATTCACCAAGGTGGATTTTTGCCCTGAAGATTGATCCATGAGCATAGTTAGCAATATCCTGTGAGCAAAGGGTTGCTCATTGACCTTTTCAAAGGTCGGGTAATTGGCGGTCAGCTTGCCTTTATGGTATGGGGAGGAGGTTTCAAGCTCCATGACTTTTCCATGCTGGGCCCCAATAACGGATTCATAAAGGATATCATCCCGCCTTTGGGTCAGGGTAAATGTTTTTCCTACCCGGATCAGCCTGTCCCTGAAACTGAGTTGGTTAGGGACATTGGCAAAAAGGATATTTTGGAACAAAGGCAGGGAAAGCCTTAAGCCATATTGGTTTTGAAATTGCTCGAAGGTAAGGTCTATCTCTTTCCCATTGAGACGGTCTTTTACACGGATGGATTCCTGGGTGATCACTCCTCTAGCTGCCTCAATGCCCAAGCCCGGGCTAAGGCTAAACCAAATAATGCTGTCCTTTTTGGCCCTTAGATTAAGGGTTCCCCGAGTGGTTTTTCCACCATCCTCTTCCAGTACAATTCTAGCTTTGGCACTTAGGTAGCTGAAGTCAAAATAATTGGGAGAAAATTCCTCCATTACCCCATCTGAGCTATATAGGTTAGGTCGTTTGGCACAACTTGCCAATAAAAGCAAAACCACAGGAATTACACTCCAAAAAAAACGCTTATTCATAGTATTGCCTATCCTCAATCTTTTTATCCAACATGTCGGAGGTGTCTTCTTCTTTTTGGGCTTTTTGCCAATATTTGATCGCTTCTTTTTTTGCGCCTAATTGAAAAAGGATATCCCCATAATGTTCCAACATAACGCCGCTGGGCATGGCTTCATTGTCCAGGGCTTTTTTCATATATATTTTGGCTTGTTGGAAATCTTCCATCTGAAACAACACCCATGCATGGGTGTCCAGATAAGTTGAATTGGAAGGAAATTTTTTCACCAACAATTGGGACATGGATTTTGCTTTTTCCAGGTCCTTTTTCTGAAGGGAAAGGAAGTAGGCATAATTGTTTAGCACATGCTCATTATATGGATTTTGTTCCAAGACCTTTTCGTAAGCATCAAAAGCTTTCTCGGGCTTTTTTAAGGCATGATATGTGTCCCCCAACTGCCCCCAAACCATCAGGTCCAATTGTTTATTCCCCCCATTATTGATTTCCAAACTTTTTTCAAAAGCAGTTTCTGCTTCCTGGTGATTTTTCAGGGCCAGGTTCACCGTTCCTTCAAAGAACCAGAATTCTGGTTTCTGGGGAAATTCCTCCACCCCAATAGTTGTATATTTGGAAATTTCTTCAAATTCTCTGCCCAGTTCAAACATCAAGCTAATGGTGTTTTGGACCAATTTGGCATCCCCCACAGCAATATCCAGAGATTGCTGATAATAGGAAAGGGCTTTTTCTTTTTCATTTCCGGCAAATGCACGGTTACCCATGGCCGCATAAATTACAGCCTCCTTACCGTTATGTTGCACCATAAGACCTGCCAAGCTGTCCAGTAATGCTTCCCTTTCCGGGGTTTTAATTTCCTTTTGGAAAATGTCAGAAAAAGTCTGGGATTTTACCTTTCCTTCCAGGTCGGGGTTTTGAAAAGCAGTAAACAAATGTTCTTGAGCTTTTTGGAACTCTTCCTTTTCCTGGTAAAGCGAATATGCTGCAAGGTGAAGATCCGGTTGATTGGGATATTGGTGAAGGGATTCCAATACACAAGCAAGCGCCTTGTTTAATTGGTTGTTATTATAAAGAATTTCAACCAGGGCCAGTATATATTTTGGGTTGCCGGGGTTGGCTTTTATTAGTTTTTCCCCCTCCGACAAGGCTGCTTCCAGGTTGTTTTTTCTCAAATAAATCCGTTGCTTTTGAACGGTCAATTGCTCCATTACCCCAAAATATTCCTCTGCTTGGTTAAGTGCATTCAAGGCTTTGTCAAATTGTTTGGTACTTAGGTACAAGGAAGCCAGGTCCAGAATATAATGTTCAGTATTTTCCGAACTGTTTATGAGAGATTGAAGGATTTCTGCAGCTTTTTGAGGATTGTCCTGCTTGGTATAAACTTCTGCCAGCAACAAATGATAATATTTGTTTTCAGGGTCCGAATCAATGGCTTTTTGGCCATATTCTAAGGCCTCCTCATGTTGATTGGCACGGGCCAGGATTTCTGCCATTTTAAAATTAATGGCACCGGATTCCGGTTTTAGTTCATGGGCTTTTTCAAAATAGGCAAAGGCCTTTTGAAAGTCTTCCAACATCATGTGTTTTTCCCCTTCAATAAACAAGCGGTCCGCTTTGGTTTCCTTTCTTTGTTGTTTCCGCTCTTTTCTTGAAAGTTTTTTCTGAGCTAGAACATCCCCGGATATTATCAAAGCCGAAATCAAAATTCCCAGGAAAAGGGTATGGGTAAAATGGATTTGTTTATTCATGATGGATTATAGAGTCGCTTTCTTAATCTGTGTTTACCACAGGTTCATTCAAGCTTACTTACAAACTTAGGGCCTTTTTGGTTCCTATGACCGGGAGGGAGATGGAATCAGGATTTACCGGTGCTTCCGTAGCCTCCAGCTCCTCTTTCGGTGGAGGAAAGGTCTACGGCCTCTTCCCATTGGATTTGCTCGTGCCTGGCAACGACCATTTGGGCTATCCTTTCCCCATCTTTGACTTCAAATGATTCCTGGGACAAATTGACCAATAAAACCTTGATTTCACCTCGATAATCGGCATCAATGGTGCCTGGGGAATTGAGGACGGTCAATCCATGCTTATAAGCCAGACCGCTGCGTGGTCTGATTTGTGCTTCAAATCCTGCAGGCAATTCCATATAGAGCCCGGTACCAATCAGCTTTCTTTCCAAAGGTGCTAATGTCACTGAAGTTTCCAGGTTGGCACGCAAATCAAGGCCTGCTGATAATTCGGTTTGATAGGCTGGAAGGGGGTGTTTGGATTGGTTGATGACTTTTACCTGCATGTTGATTTTATTTTTTTAATTTTTTGAGGATTAAAGATAATTCCTTTTTTTCCAAAATGATAATGATTGCCAAAAAAGCTATTACCAAGCTGTTATGGACCATAAAGGTGGCCACTTTTGAGGGTAATTCTATGAAATATCCCAAATAACTGAGGCCAAATGCCAAAACCAAATAAAATATCCCTTTGAGGGTTTGGTAAGGGATGGGATAATATTTTTGGCCATATAAATAACAGATCACAGACATGGTCAGGTAAGTTGCCAAAGTGCTGCAGGCTGCTCCGATATAGCCAAGTTTGGGCACTAGAAGCACAATAACTAAAATCGTAACAAGCGCCCCTGTTCCTGTGATGTAAAAGCTGAAGATGGTTTTATCGGTAATCTTGAACCAAATGCTAAGGTTAAAGTAAACCCCCAGCATCAAATAGCCCATCAGCAACATGGGCACAATTACCAAGCCCGCTTCATATCCTGGGCTTCTTAAAATCATTGGTCCTATAATATTTAAATTGACCGCAACAGCAATCATTAAAGTGCTGCAAAAAATGATAAACCAATGCATGACGGTGGCATAAAGTTGGGGACTGTTTTTGTCCTCACTTTGGGAAAAGAAAAATGGCTCTGCTGCATATTTAAAGGCCTGGATGATCAGGTTCATAAAAATGGCCAGTTTAAAATTGGCCCCAAATATCCCTGCAGCCTCTCTGGTGCTTAGGCCGGGGTAGAAATTTTCCGGAAGGATATATTCAAACAAAAACCTGGAAAAAACCTCATTGGTCACTCCGGCCAGGCCCATAAACAGCAAGGGAAGGGCATAAAGCCACATCGATTTTAACAAGGCTCCATCAAGTTGCCAGGAAAACTTTCCAGTCAAGAAAATCATTAATGGAATGATTAAGCCATTGGCCAAAAGGTTGGCCAATAGAATATAATCCACACCCCAATCTGGATTGTAAAATGCATTTACCGTTGGCTGTAAAAAAGAGAAGTAATCCCCCTGATATACATGGTGACAAAAAACAATAAAGAAAATATTGAAACCCACATTAAGAAGAATGTTGAGAAATTTAGTCAGGGCAAAGGAAAGGGATTTGTTTTCCACCCTTAACTTGGCATATGGAATTGCCAAAATGGCATCAATAGTCAAGATCATAGCCGTCCATTGGAACAAATAGGCTTTGCCCGGATAATCCATCCAGATGCTTATTTGTTCTGCACTTAAAAATAGAAGGGTTCCCAGGGAAAGTGAAGTGGTCATGACGAGGGACTGGACATTATTAAATACCCTTTTTGGATGCAGTCCTTTGCCGGTGGCGAACCTAAAAAAGGTCGTTTCCATCCCATAGGTGAAGATGACATTAAAGAAGGCGATAAAAGCGTAAATGGCAGTAAAGGAGCCAAGGTCTTCTTTGGAGAGATAGGTGACATATAAGGGGAGGAGTAAAAAATTGATAACCCTTCCTAAAATGCTGCTAATCCCATAAATGGCCGTCTGTCCGGCAAGTTTTCTGAGTTGGCTCATGGGCATTAAAAAAGAAAAGGGGACTTATTCCCCTTTAAAATTGGGTTTTCTTTTTTCGAGAAAGGCGGTGGTTCCCTCTGAATAATCTTCTGATTTTACACATCTGGCAAAACTATTGGCTTCGATTTGATAGCCATTTTCATCATTGGTATAGACCGAATTGACACAGTCCACGATCATGCCTATGGCTAATGGGGCCTTGGTCATGATTTTTCTTAAAATTTCTTCTGCTTTATGAAGGGCCTCTTCTTTATTGCTAGTAACATGATTGACCAAGCCAAGAGATTTGGCTTCCTCTGCCCCGATCATTTCTCCCGTCATCAGAAGTTCATTGGCTTTACTTCTTCCTACTAAAAATGTAAGCCGCTGGGTTCCACCATACCCTGGAATGATGCCCAAGTTGACTTCTGGTTGTCCGAATTTGGCATTGGCTGAGGCAATTCTCATATGACAGGCCATGGCCAGTTCACATCCCCCACCAAGTGCAAAGCCATTGACCACTGCAATGACCGGTTTATGGCAAGACTCAATTATATCATAAACTTCTTGCCCGTTTTCCGAAAATTTCCGGGCATTCAGTTCGTTCAATTGAGCTATTTCGCTAATGTCCGCCCCTGCCACAAAGGCCTTATCCCCCGCACCAGTTAGAATGACAGCCTTAATCGACTTATTATCATTGACTTCGTCAAAAATATTTTTGATCCCTTCAAGGGTTTCGTGATTGATTGCATTGAGTTTGGACTCTCGATTTATGGTGAGGTAAAGAATTCCGTCCTTATTTTCAGAAAGAATATTGTTAGATTCAGCCATCCTATTAAACCTATGTTTGAATCCAAATATACGAGGAGACATATCAAACACAAAGCAATCCATGTAAAAATGAAGGGTTAAATTTAGGGGCGAAAAATGGTTAATTCTTGGAGGAAACGCAGTTATGGCTATTATTTTATCCGAATTTGTAAAGGGTTAAGGGGCCATGTCTGGCATTTTTTTATATTTTTGTACCACATCTTGAAACTTCAAACTTTAATCATTTTAACACTATGTCATCCAAAAGAAAAATAACCGTAGCCTACGGTGATGGTATTGGACCTGAAATTATGAAAGCCACGTTGTCCATATTGGAAGCAGCGGGCGCTCAAATAGAAACTGATGTAATAGAAATAGGGGAGCAAGTTTACCTTAAAGGCATCAGTTCAGGAATTGAACCCAAGGCTTGGGATTCTCTTAGAGAGACAAAAGTTTTTTTGAAAGCTCCTATTACAACTCCACAGGGGGGAGGTTTCAAGAGTTTAAACGTGACTACCCGGAAAACATTGGGCTTGTATGCCAATGTAAGACCTTGTAAAGCATATTCGCCTTTTATCCGTACCCATTTCCCGAAAACCGATATGGTCATTATTCGGGAAAATGAGGAGGACTTGTATGCTGGAATTGAGCATAGACAAACTGACGAGGTTTATCAATGTCTTAAATTGATCTCCAGACCTGGTTCTGAAAAAATTATCAGGTATGCCTTTGAATATGCCCGTAAATACAACAGGAAAAAGGTAACCTGCATGACCAAGGACAACATCATGAAGTTGGCTGATGGTCTTTTTCATAAAGTATTTAATGAGGTGGCCCAAGAATACCCTGAAATTGAAGCTGATCATAAGATCATCGATATTGGAACGGCTTTGATTGCTGACAAACCAGAAATGTTTGATGTGATCGTTACCTTAAACCTTTATGGTGATATCATTTCGGATGTGGCAGCTCAAATTACCGGATCTGTTGGACTTGGAGGCTCTTCCAATGTCGGTGAAAATGTAGCCATGTTTGAAGCTATTCATGGTTCGGCCCCTGACATTGCAGGTAAAGATCTTGCTAATCCATCTGGGTTGTTGAATGGAGCTATCATGATGCTTGTGCATATTGGTCAGCCTGAAGTGGCTGAGAAAATCAGCAATGCCTGGATGAAAACCCTTGAAGATGGTTTACACACCGGAGATATTTATCAGGATAATATTTCTAAAAAGAGAGTTGGTACCCAGGAATTTGCCCAAGCGGTTATTGAAAGGCTTGGTGAAAAGCCCAGCACCATGGTTCCTGCAGCGTTTAAGAAAAATGTTGGCGGTGATGATAATTCAGGAACCATCAAATTGACTGAAAGAAAACCATGCAAAAAGGATTTGGTAGGTCTTGATGTATTTATCGATTGGAAAGAAAATGGCAGAGATGCCAATGTCATTGGTGATAAACTGAGAGCTGTTGATGCTGATGGGCTGAAAATGCAATTGATTACCAATAGAGGAGTAAAAGTTTACCCGGGTGGAATGAAGGAAACTTTCTGCTCTGACCACTGGAGGGTGCGCTTCTTCAATGCGGACCAAACCGAAATTTCTCATAGACAAGTATTAGATGTTTTGAGACAAGTGGAGGATTTGGGTTTTGATTTTATCAAAACTGAAAACCTTTACACCTTTGATGGTGAGCGAGGTTTCTCCTTGGCCCAAGGCGAATAATAAGTTATTATTAATTAAATGATATTTAAAGAGGTGTGTTATAGCACCTCTTTTTTTGTTTTATCAGGACAAGTTGAAGTTTTTTCCGTATAGGTTTATAAAAAGTTTATTGTTATGAAAAAGTTATTGATTTTTAACCTTTTATTGTTTTTTGCATTAGGGAGCTGCTCAATTTTGGAAACTAAAGAAGGCATTGAAGCTAGTCAATCCTATGTGGAAGGGGAGTGGAAATTGGTAAAAGCTGAGGGGGGCTTTACGGTGGAAAATCCTCCAGAACCTGAAGGGCCGACCCGGACAGAAATCTATTCTTTTACCAGTGAGGGCACCTTTAAGAAAACGGTCGATGGTGAGGATTTTCATTCCGAGGCTACAGGAAGCTATATGATTGAGGAAGTTTCCGAAGATTTGAAAGATAAATACCTGGGCGTGGTGGTGCTTACTTTTACAGGTGGTGACGGAATGGCTTACAACTGCAGCAGTAGTGAGGAGGAAAAAGAAGCGCTTCATATTTCTAAGGAAGGGCAATTGGCTAACATCAGTTGGGCGCCTTGTGATGGTCTCTTTCTATATTATGAAAAACAAGAAGAATTAGGTGGATAAATTCCTTGAAATTTTCAACAAGACCTGTCCAAAAAAAATGGTATAAAAAAAACTCCCCGGAACCATGTTCCGGGGAGTTTTTTGAAATATTGGATTGATTAATTGGCCGCTTCTTTTTTGGCCATTCTATTTCTTTCGTTTTCGTCAAGATAGATCTTTCTCATTCTCATGCTCTTTGGCGTGATCTCCAGGTATTCATCCTTTTGGATGTATTCCATGGCCTCTTCCAAAGAGAATTTTTTGGCGGGAGCAATCTTGGAGTTGTCATCAGAACCAGAAGCCCGCATGTTGGTCAGTTTTTTTCCTTTTTGAACATTGACCACGATATCATTATCTCTGGAATGTTCACCGATCACCTGTCCACCATAAATTTCCTCTCCTGGATCCACAAAGAAAGTTCCTCTGTCTTGAAGTTTATCAATGGCATAAGCGGTAGTTGGGCCGGACTCCATTGAGATCAGGGAACCATTGATCCTGCTAGGGATAGCACCTTTGAATGGTTCGTAAGTGATAAATCTGTGGTTCATGATGGCTTCCCCTTGGGTAGCGGTCAAAACATTGTTTCTCAAACCGATCAATCCTCTGGAAGGAATCTGGAATTCCAAATGTTGCAAATCTCCGCGGGGTTCCATGACCAAAAGTTCACCTTTCCGTTGGGTGGCCAACTCTATGACCTTACCGGCTGTTTCTTCTGGCACATCCACCACCAATGATTCAATAGGTTCGCTTTTAACCCCGTCAATTTCTTTATAAATCACCTGAGGTTGTCCCACCTGGAGCTCATAACCTTCTCTTCTCATGGTCTCGATCAATACGGACAAATGCAGGATACCCCGTCCATAAACCAGGAATTTGTCTTCATTATCTGTCGGTTCTACTCTTAAGGCAAGGTTTTTCTCCATTTCCTTGAAAAGACGATCCCTCAAATGACGGGAAGTCACAAACTTTCCTTCTTTCCCAAAAAATGGGGAATTATTGATGGTGAAGAGCATATTCATGGTAGGCTCATCGATGGAAATTCTTGGTAGGGGTTCGGGATTTTCTGCATCTGCAATTGTATCACCAATTTCAAATCCTTCAATACCGGTAACTGCACATATATCTCCTGCCTGCACTTCTTCCACTTTGTTTTTGCCCAGACCTTCAAATACATGAAGTTCTTTGATCCGTACTTTTTTAATGGTACCATCGGATTTGCAAAGAGCTACCTGGTCACCTTCTTTCAAAGAACCTCTTTTTACCCGGCCAATAGCAATCCTTCCCACAAAGTTGGAGAAATCCAAAGAAGTGATCTGCATCTGGGTGCTGCCTTCTTCAATTTTTGGCTCTGGAATATTTTCAATGATGGTGTCCAATAGGGGAAGAATGGAGTCAGTTTCCTTTTTCCAATCAGGGCCCATCCAATTGTTCTTGGCTGACCCGTAAACGGTAACAAAGTCCAACTGTTCTTCTGTTGCATCCAAATTAAACATAAGGTCAAATACTGCCTCATGTACTTCATCAGGACGACAGTTGGGCTTATCTACTTTGTTGACTACCACAATCGGAGTCAATCCCAGATCAAGCGCTTTGCCCAATACGAAACGGGTTTGCGGCATAGGGCCTTCAAAGGCATCCACCAAAAGCAAAACCCCATCTGCCATTTTAAGCACCCTTTCAACCTCTCCACCAAAGTCGGCGTGACCAGGGGTGTCAATGATATTGATTTTAATATCCTTATATCTAACAGAAACATTTTTGGAAAGGATGGTAATTCCCCTTTCTCTTTCCAAATCATTATTGTCCAGGATCAAGTCGTCAAACTGTTGGTTTTCCCGAAAGATCTTAGAGGCATGAATGATTTTGTCCACGAGTGTTGTCTTGCCGTGGTCCACGTGCGCGATGATCGCAATGTTTCGAATATTCTGCATGGTTAATTTAAATTGAAATGCAAAAGTACGAATAATTTTTGAAAATAATTAAGGGGAGTGAAAGTTTAACAAGTAGATTTTCAAGGTTTAACCTTATTGAGGCGGATAAGTCTTGATGCTTTTTTAATCTAAATGTTTCTGCTTTGTCAATGGAGAATTATGAAATAGAACTTTCTTTGGTATGACAATTATTAATGCGGAATTTTCCTGGTTTGGAAAAAAAGGAACAGGAATTGTTGTGTAAATAAATGGATGATTTTGGTAAATCAATGGGATGTGGTAAATCATCCAAGCTTTTAGTTTCGACGTTTATAAATTAAGTCAAAATTACATTGAAAATAATTTTTTTGGATTGATGTGAATATTAATAAATAATATTTATATTTATAAAGTGCAAAAAAATGCATTTGAAAAGCGTAAAATAAAGTATGTGTATTTCCATACTGGATGTCAGGAAGCTGACAGGAGACACCTGAAGTGTAATGTTTGCTTCGATTGTTTTGTTTCACCAAAACACCTGAACCATGAAGTACCTCATTAAAATCGAAATCAATGATGTAGAATTCCAGATTCATACTGAAGCAGCCCATGAGCGGGAAGCTAGGGATAATGTATGGGAAATCATCAGAAGAAAAACCACATTAAAATCAATTGAAAAAGAAGCTATAGAAACTCAGGAAGCAGCCTCATTTGGAAAAAAATTTGCCGAAGGGATTCGAAGTGCTTTGTTGTTATAGACTGTGGTAAATTGAAAGGAATATGAATAAAAGATTACTCCTATTACAAACCTGAAATTTGAAGAAGGGCTTACAGGATTATGTTTGGTTGGGAGAAAAGTGGGACTGGAAATTTCTTTTCTAGACCTCCGGATAAGTATTTCCGGAGGTTTTTTTAGTGCGCAATAAGGATAAAGTTTGAAATTTTCTTGAACACCTTTCCTTTTACTTGTTTGAAAAATAAAAGAAATTTGGGGGTATCCAAGAGAAGGATATTCCTAAATGCCTTGACCAGTTTTTTTTAATGGTAGTTAAATAATATTTCGGGAAAAATAAGCTAGGGTCTTTTAACAAATACCATTTCCTTTCTATTGACTTGAACTTGGTTCAAGTTGTTTTCTTTATGGAGTTTTCCAGCTGATCGGATTATTAATTTTCACTTAATCAAGCATATTTTTTACCTTTGGGCAAAATTGAGAAAAATGAGCATCCAGAAACCATCTTTACCAAAAGGAACCAGAGATTTTGGCCCAATTCAAATGGCCAGGAGGAATTATATCTTTAAAATCATTAAAGAAACTTTTCAGCTTTATGGTTACCAACAATTGGAAACCCCTGCCATGGAAAATCTTGCGGTATTGACAGGTAAATATGGGGATGAAGGAGATCAGCTTTTATATAAAATCCTAAACAGCGGAGATTTTCTAAAAAAAGTTAAAGATCCTGACTTGAGGGAAGGATCAACAGCGGTAATGCCTAAGGTAGCTGAAAAAGGTTTGCGATATGATCTAACTGTACCTTTTGCACGGTATGTGGTGATGAACCGGCATGAAATCAATTTCCCCTTTAAACGTTTTCAAATCCAACCTGTTTGGCGGGCAGACCGACCCCAAAAGGGTAGGTACAGGGAGTTTTACCAATGTGATGCAGATGTTGTCGGGACTGATAGTTTGATTTGTGAGACCGAAATTCTGTTGATGATCCGAAAAGTTTTCTTCAGGTTAAAATTGACTGATTACAATATCAAAATCAATAACCGAAAAATTCTTACTGGTATTTCGGAAGTTATCGGTGAAAAAGGAAAGGAATCTGCCCTGTGTGTTGCTATAGATAAATTGGATAAAATCGGCTGGGGAAAAGTGCAGGAGGAGCTGCTTCAACGGGGTTTTTCCCGGGATGCTATCAACAAATTGGAGCCTGTCATTAACCTGTCCGGTGGTAATTTGGAAAAAATCAGCTTTATGAAGCAATTTCTTTCTTCCAGTGATCAGGGAATGAAAGGAATAATGGAAATTGAAGAAATTTTTCAACTACTTGAAGAATTTGGTGAGGAAGAAGACCATATTCAATTTGACGTGGTCCTGGCCAGAGGATTATCCTATTATACAGGAGCAATATTTGAAGTGAAAGTCAATAAGGTTTCCATTGGGTCGGTAAGCGGTGGAGGTCGATATGATAATTTAACAGGTGTTTTTGGAATGGAAGGGGTCAGTGGGGTAGGCTTTTCCTTCGGCGTAGATAGGATTTATGATGTACTTCAGGAATTGAATCTTTTCCCGGACGACCATAACCAAAGTTCCTGTGCTATGATAGGCTATTTTGATGAGGAGGGGAGAAATTATGGCCTAAAAATTTTAAATGGCCTAAGGAGTGTGAATATCCCTGCTGAGATATTTCCGGATTATGCCAAAGTCAAAAAGCAATTTAATTATGCGGATAGAAAAGGGATTCCTTTTGTAATTCTGGTAGGTTCTGATGAAATCAAACAGCATAAAATTACCCTGAAAAATTTAAAAACAGGAGAACAAAAACTAATGACTTTTGAGGATGCTATTGGAACCATAAAAGCCAGCTAGGTTTCAGCAAAAAATAAATATTAGCCCCCAATACTGTATTGGGGGCTAATATTTGAAATTTTTCAATACTTTAAGTCCAACCCAAGAATGGCATTGACAGGAATGGTAATATTTCCCTTTAGGTTTATAAATTCCTGACTCACTGCCCAAATAGTCGTATCCACCAGATAAAGCTTTGCATCTTCGGTTTCAAAAGTGATTTTTACCTTTCCATGGAGCACATTCCCCAATGCCAGACCCCTTAGGAGATTTCGCATTCTTTTTTCCCTGCTTTCCTTATCCAATAGCACCTCTTTACTTGTAAACTTGAGGTCCTTGATATTTTCTTTTGAGATAATTTTAACAATGCTCATAATTCAATTATTAAAACAATATGGTATATATTATTTTATCGAATAATGTTTCGAAAAGGTTTTGTGATTAATTTTATATGTTGATTGTGATTTAATATTGGAATAATATTTTGATATAATTGTAAGGGTTGAAATTTTACTTTAAACCAATTGTTGGGCCAGTAAAGTGAAATCGATTATATTTGAAGAATAAACCAGAAGGAATTGTATGTTTGATTTTATGAATATTATGAATAAGGTGAAGGAAGCCCAGGCCAAGATTAAAGAAAAGCAGGCCGAGCTGGTTCACCTTACCGCTGAAGGAGAATCTGGAGCGGGCATGGTAAAAGTAGTTGTAAATGGACACCGTAAAGTGGTCGATATTGTGATAGATGACAGCCTGGTCAACCCTGATGATAAGGAAATGTTGAAGGATTTGATAGTTGCAGCAACCAATAAGGCTTATGAATCTATTGAGGTAAAGATTAAAGAGGAAATGAAAAAAGCCACTGAAGGATTGATGCCCAATATCCCTGGGATGGATTTTGGCAATATGGTTTAATGCAGAAGGCGGCCATTGTTATATTGAATTATAACGGGAAGGAAATGTTACAAAAATTCCTTCCCAACGTCATTAAAAACAGTCACTTTGAAATCATCATTGCCGATAATGCCAGTACTGATGAATCGGTTCATTTTTTGAAAGAACATTATCCCAAAATCAGGACTGTTCTACTTGAAAAAAATCATGGTTTTAGTAAAGGCTACAACTTGGCCCTTCAATCCCTGAAAGGAGAATTTGAATACTATATCCTCCTCAATAGTGATGTAGAAGTCAGTCCCTTCTGGGACTTGACTTTGGTTCAGTGGTTGGAGGAGCATCCTGATTTTGCAGCGGTCCAACCCAAAATTTTATCCCATCAATTTCCCGGGAAGTTTGATTATGCAGGTGCAGCAGGTGGGTTTATCGATACATTAGGATACCCCTATTGCCGGGGCAGGGTATTGCATACCTTGGAAAAGGATCAAGGGCAATATGACGAAATGATGGAGGTAGATTGGGTATCTGGGGCTTGCTTTGTAGTCAGGTCTTCCTTGTTTCATCAGGAAGGGGGCTTTGATGATATATTTTTTGCCCATATGGAAGAAATTGACTTATGTTGGCGGTTTAGTAGGTTGGGATACAAGTTAGGGTGCATTGGAAACACCTCAGTTTTTCATGTTGGAGGAGGAACTTTGTCCAGATCCAGCCCATTCAAAACCTATTTGAATTTTAGAAATAATCTTTTGATGCTGTATAAAAATTTAACTCCTAGTTCTTTTTTTAAAATTACTTTGGCCAGGATATTCTTAGATGCAGGAGCAGCTGTCCATTTTTTGATCCAAGGGGAATGGGCCCATTCCAAGGCTGTGTTGAATGCCTATAGGGATTTTTTAAAATTTAAAGGCCGAATAAATAAAAAGGCCCCTTTGGCATCAAAATTGCCCTTCCGAAAAATCGGGAAGAAGATCCCCTCGGTTATTTGGGTTTATTATTTAAAGGGAAATAAAAAGTTTGGGGATATCTAGTCAAATAGGACTGGATTATTGCTCTTTCTGAAATATTTTCTGACTTTCATCATCATAGCCAGGCTTACATAAATGATGACTGGGGAACCCAAAGTGATGAATGAAGCATATATAAAAAACAATCGGATGCTGTCAATGGGAAACCGGAGTTTTTCTCCAAGTTTGGAGCAAACGCCAAAAGCCCTTTCTTCAAAGAAAATTTTTAATTTTTCCATATTGGTCTGCATAATTTGGAAATTAAAATTAGTCAAAATATAATGAATATTCTAATAAATAAATTTCACCTTCCATCTCTTATGAAACGAACCTATACCTGGCTAATGATTTGTTTATCATTGGTTTTTGTCGGCTGTAGCTCTAAAGCTTTAATGAACAAAACCGCCGGACAACAAATTACTGTGGAGAATGATCCTTTGATATTATTCAAAGATTCCGTGCAGGCAGTTATTAAGGCCAGCATTCCATCGGATTTGGTAACGGAAAAAACAAATTATTATTTGTTGCCAGAATTTCAGTATGGTGAAGGTGCCCTTCCATTAGAAGACATCAAAGTAAATGCCAATTCTACCGGGGACAAAGACCAGCCTATTGAACTTACTCATAAAATTATTTTCCCGTATCAGGAAGGAATGGACCGGGGAGTCCTCAGGGTAAAGGGCTTATTGGAGGATAAGGAGAACCAAAAAACTTATAGCACCTCCTATATCAATTTGGCGCAAGGCATAATAAGTACCCCAACCTTGGTTCAGGTGGGACAGTTTGCACCTGGAGAAGCGATTCCACAAGTTGGGGCATATATGAGATATAATGAGGAAATGGCCCTAAGTACCGAGCCTGTTGAGATGAATGTGTATTTCCCCAGCAACGAGGCCATTGTAAGTGATAAGGTGAGCCAGTCAAATGAAATGAGGGCTTTGAAAAATTTTATTGCGAATCATAAAGACATCAAAGGGGTAAGTATTACAGGGATGACGGCACCTGAACCGTCTGAATTACAAAATTCTGCTTTGGCAGATCAAAGGGGCCAAGCTTTGGCCGCTTTTATTAGGGAAGAGTTGAAAAAAAATGGTTATGGTGAGGAGTTGGATAATATTCGATTTGTGTTGGGAACACAAGAAAAAAACTGGTTGCAGTTTAGGCAATTGCTTAGAACCTATGACCAAATTTCGGTGGAGGATAAGGAAAAATACTTTGATGTTATCTACAGCGATAAGCCGTATTTCCAAAAGGTTACCGATCTGGAAAAGGTGGTCAACTTTGGAAGAGTGAAAAGGGATATTTTTCCCAAATTGAGGATGGCCAAGGTCACTTTTTTAGTTGAAAAAAACAGAAGGCCGGATCCGGAAATATCAGCTTATGCCAATCAATACATTCATGGTACTGCAGGTGAAAAGGTATTGACTGAAGGGGAATTGGCATATGCAGCAGAGTTTAACCCAGGTCTTAAAGAAAAACAAGCCTTATATGAGGAAATGATTCAAAGACATGGTTCTGCTTTGGCATTTAATAACCTGGGTGTGGTATACCTTAACCAAGCCCACAGAATGATTAAGGTCAGTGAGCGAAACCAAAAGGTAGCCGAAGCCATCAATATGTTTGAAAAGTCCAATGATATTAATAAGAATGCCTATGCCTTGCATAACCTGGGCCAGGCTTATCTAATGTGGGAGGACTATGCAGGAGCCTATATTGCCATTTCGGAGGCCAACGCTATTTCCCAGGATAATCCGGATTTTAACCGTTTCAATGAAGGTAAAAGGGGGGCTATCGATATAATCAGAGGAGATTACAAATTGGCAACAGTGAGACTGGACAAAGCTCCGGATACTGATATTAACCTTTTCAATAAAGGGTTGGCCCATTATTTGGCAGAAGAGTATGGGGAGGCTGCAATTGCTTTCGAGGAAAGTGCTATGTCCAATATGGAATACGCCTACCCCTTCTATGGACTTGCCTTGGTAGCGGCCAAAAATAATGATGAAGAAAGGTTATATGAAAACCTTGCCAAGGCAGTTCAAAGAAGTCCTTATCTAAAAAGGAGGGCTGCTACTGACCTGGAATTTGAAAAATATCAGGATAAAGCAGCCTTTAGGCAAGCGATTCGCTAAAACAAAAAAAGGTGCAGGATTTTTTTCCTGCACCTTTTTTTTCCTAAGGCACTTCCTTCAAATGAATATTAATGGTATTATAATATAATTCTGTTCGGCCTTCAAACCCTGAATCGGTTCCAATAATCAACCAAAGTTGTCCAGATCCATCGGACTGGGCCTGAAAATTAGTTCCTCCATTGCCTCTTTGAATAAGCTCATAGCGGAATTCCTCTCCTTCTATCCCTATTGTGCCAATATTGGTCATGTCATTTCCATCCTGGGACTGGTTACCTTTATCAATATTCATCCGGTAATAGCCATTTTGGACAATAGGCAAAGGTTCAATGGAACTTGCACCTGCTTTAAGGAAAACGGATCCCCCTGGACTCCCCCCAATTCCAACGGATTCCTCTGGGTATTGAGAGGCAAGTTCAATATTAAACTGTACCTCATATTGAGTTGAAGGTTTTAGGCCGGTAATCGCCTTCTTCAAAAACATAAAGAGATCGTCACTTAGATTTTGACCCCCAATTTTGGCTCCATAATAGGTTTCGCCTATTTCATCAGGTAAAATACTATGCTCATAAATGAGTTCAAATCTTTCTGGATCTTCAACTGGATAATCCGCAAAACCACCTTCCCAACCCTCTAGGTTTTCCTCAAAATCAAATGTTAATTGCCTTTCATCCAAATTACCACTAGGATTGGGATCGTCATTACAAGAAATATTTATAGCGATTATTACAAATAGAGATAAAATGGTCTTCATATAAATCATATTTTGGGTCTTTTTTCTCATAACGATAAAAAATGGATAATGGTCCCAAGTGTTTAGGGACTTTTTGAAAAAAATGAAGCAAATATTTATGGTTGCATTAGGTTGATTATTAAGATGGTATGTTTTAAATTTTCAATAGGTTCAACTTGGTGCAGCTTATGTCTGGAAGAAGAATGTTTTTAAAAAAATCCTTGATTTCTACAGTAATGTTGATGCCTGGGAAGGCTGGAAACCTGTTTTCATTTGACTCAAATGAAAAGAAAAGGTATAAACCTTTGATTCTTTCCACCTGGAGGCATGGCAGGCCTGCAAATGATAAAGCCTGGGAAATTTTGCATAAAAATGGGAGTATTCTGGATGCTGTAGAAGGAGGGGTAAGGGTCACCGAAGCCGATCCAAACAGTTTATCCGTTGGATTAAATGGATTGCCCGACCGGGATGGAATTGTAACATTGGATGCCTCTATTATGAAAGGGGACGGCTCTTGCGGAGCCGTGGCTTATTTGCGAAGAATAAAGCACCCGATAAGTTTGGCCAGAAAAATTATGGAAGAAACCCCACACATACTCCTTTCTGGTGAAGGAGCTCTCCAATATGCTATAAAACAAGGGTTCACAATTGAAGATGAAACCTTAAGCCCCAGGGCAAAAAAGCTATACGATGAATGGGTCCAAAAGTCCCGGTACCAACCTCAAATCAATGCTGAGAACCATGATACTATTGGTATGATAGGCCTGGATTCCAATGGACAAATGGCTGGGGCATGTACTACCAGTGGTATTGCATTTAAGATGCATGGAAGGGTGGGAGACAGTCCCATAATAGGGGCTGGGCTGTATGTGGATGAAAATGTAGGAGCTGCCACAGCAACAGGCCTTGGTGAATCAATACTAAGGGTTTGTGGAAGTTTTTTAATTGTTGAACTGATGCGCCAGGGCAGGACGCCCCAAGAAGCTTGTGAGGAGGCTATTAGGAGGTTGGCTGCCAAAAGTAAGTCATTAGAAAATACCCAAGTGGGTTTTTTGGCTTTAAACAAGGAAGGTCAATTTGGGGCATTTTCACTTCGACCTGGGTTTAATTATGCCATAAATCACCAAGGTAGAAATGCATTGGTAGATGCGGATCACTTTTTTAAGTTTAAATAATAATTGGATAAGTTCAATTATTATTAATTTTATTAATAGCCAGAATAAATTAGGGGGGTATAAATGAACCTTTGGATGATAATTTTTTCTTTTGGTTATTCTGCTTTTTGAATAATTAGAAGTTAAGTGTAAGTCCTTCAAAATGAGTTGTTTTGAGTGATAATAAAATGAAATTAAAAAGCATTTTTCGTTAAAAAAAGGAACTTTTTTGAGGGTTTTCCAATAAATTTATTAAAAATTTTTGTTGGGGACCATTGACTTATTTTTGGGTGTGGATGTTTTATTTTCTTTGGTAAAATGAAATAATATGGTTTTATGTAATTGTTATTTTTATTAAATGTTGAGGCATTATTTTGGTATTATCTTATTATATGGTTAAATTATTCGGGTTGTATTAAACTGAAAAATTATGGTAAAAAGTTTTCAAGGAGAAAGATTATTAGAACCCAAGACTCCCGACCAACCTATTTTGGTCAGTGATCACATGAGTACCAATTTGACCACATTCCATCCGGATGACACCATTGATCATGTTATCCAGGTGCTTACTCATCACCGCATTTCAGGTGCTCCAGTGGTGGATGATGCGAATAATTTGGTAGGTATGATCTCTGAGGGAGACTGTTTGAAAGAAATCATTCGGGGAAAGTATAACAATACCCCTAGAATGAGTGGTACGGTAAAGGATTATATGACAAAAGAAGTCATCACCCTTGACCGTGATATTAGCATATTTGATGCTGCTAATCGATTTTTGACCCTTAAAATCAGAAGGTTTCCTGTCATGAAAGAGGGGAGACTGGTTGGACAAATTAGTGTAAGTGATATTGTCCGGGCTATTCCTTTACTGAAAGAAACTACTTGGTAAAGGGAATTGGTAGTTTACTGGGATGGGTAAACTACCCAAAATTTTTTTCAATTTTTTCATAAGTACCCCATCATTTTGTAAGCGATAATTCCAATCCATTCTTTGAATAATTTATGCCAAAGCAATAAGCCCTCTGGTGTTGGTTGTAGCAGGGATTGAAAATTGACTTTGGAATCGGAAGAATAATAATCTACCGGAAAAGTTTCAGTGGCCAAGCCTGCTTTGTCAAAGCAGCCTTTGGCCCTTTTTATATGGAAAGCAGAGGTGATTAATAAATAAGTTGAATTAAGGTCAAATCCTGATTCCAACAATTTTTCCTTTGAAAAAATTGCGTTTTGATAGGTGTTTTTGGCTTTGTTTTCAATCAATATATCCCTGGCAGGGACTCCGGCCATTTCCATAAAGTCAGCAAGTAATTCCGCCTCGGTATTGGAGTTGACTGGATCAAAGCCCTGCCCTCCAGTGATCAGGATTTTATTGATTTTTCCCATTTTATACAACTGAACTGCATGGGTTGCCCGGTCCGCTCCCTTATTAAAAAATGTACGGTCATAAGCGGTCTTATCCAAGTTCGTTACCCCGGTAAGAACTATTCCCATTTCAAAATCCGGCAAAGTTTCAAAAGATTTATACGGGGGTTCCCAGGCATTCATAACCGTATTGGACAACCATTTATTGGTAAACAATAAAAGCAGAATGATGCCCAGCATTAACAGCTTTTTGCCCCACTTTTTTTTCAAATACAGCATCCCCGCCAAAAAGCAAATGATTACCAGGGTAAGTGGCATGACCAGAAAACTCAATAATTGGGAAAGGATAAAGAACATAGCTTATTATTTGATGCAAATAAAGGTTTTTATTTTTTTATAATTATTGTTTTAAAGCCGAATTTGGGAGATGGATTCTTTAAAATGGAATAGATTAAAAGTACCCATTTTCCCATTAATAGGTTAAGCAATAGAATTCTGAAAAATATTCTGACATCTATTGTCATTAATTTTTATTATCTGAAAAATTCACATTGCTTTGTTTCGAAAACGATCCCTTATGGAATTAAAACCATTTGTAATATACAAATCCTCAGCTGGGTCCGGAAAGACCTATACCCTTACCTTAGAGTACCTTAAATTGGCCTTGCAATTTCCAGCAGCATTTAGGTCTATTTTGGCTGTGACTTTTACCAATAAGGCCACTCAGGAAATGAAAGAAAGAATACTGGAAGTGCTTAACCGGCTTCGAAAGGACGTGAACCCCAATGAGTTTATGGACCAGGAATTGATGAAGCATTTATCTTTGAATGATGGTCAATTAAAGGAGAGGGCTGGTCAGGTACTAACGGCTATTTTGCATGATTATGGCCAGTTTTCCGTAAGTACCATTGATAGTTTTTTTCAAAAAGTGGTTCGAGCATTTGCCCGGGAAATTGATTTGCAAGCCAAGTTTGATATAGCCTTGGATCAAGGAGAAGTACTTGAAAGGGTGGTTGATAGGGTAGTTGAAAATGTTTTGGAGGATAAATACCTTCATAAATGGTTGGTGGATTATGCTATTTCCCAAATCCAGCTAGGCAAGTCCTGGGATATCCGAAAAAATATACTTTCTCTTGGAAATCAGATTTTTAGGGAGGATTTTAAAAAATTTCAGGGGTTTATTAGGGACTTTTTATCGGATCAAGAAAACATAAATGGATTTCAGGAATACCTGAGGAAAAAGGAATATCTTTTATTGGGCCATATCAAGGAAGTTAAAAAGCAGGCCCAGGAAATCCGGGATCAATATGGGCTGGAATGGATTGATTTTTCCGGAGGCAAAAATTCCTTTGCCAATAAATTTGAAAAACTCGGTCAAAAAGATAATCCCGTTCCGGAATTGACCGAAAAACAAAAATCAAATATTGAGGATGAAACTAAATGGTATTCCCAAAAAAGTAAAAATAAGGAAGCAATCATTAGCGCTTACCATGCTGGATTAGGCCAATTGTTGGGTCAATTTGAACCCCTTTTGTATGAATGGAATACTTTGGAAGCTATCCAAAAGAATTTTTATGCTTATGGCCTATTCCGAAATCTATTGGAAGAGTTACGGGAATTGAAGGATGAAGAAAACCTATTGATGATTTCCGATGCCAATGACTTTTTGAAGGAGATTACAAAGGAAAATGATGCCCCTTTTATTTATGAAAAAGTAGGTAACCAGTACAAGCATTTTTTGATAGATGAATTTCAGGATACATCTGGTTTTCAGTGGGACAGTTTTAAGCCTCTTTTGGAAAACTCATTGGCCGAGGGTAATACCAATCTTCTAGTGGGAGATGTAAAGCAATCTATATATAGATGGCGGGGAGGAGATCTAAAACTGCTATTGGAAAAGGTAGAGGAGGACATCAACAAGGACCTCATAAAGGTGAATAACCTGGACACCAATTTTAGGAGTTTACCAGCAATTATCGCCTTTAATAATGCCCTTTTTCACCATCTTCCCCAACAGCTCCAGTTAAGTCTGCAACAGGAGAACGGCATTGAGGACACTGGCATTCTAGAAAAAGCTTATGGGGACGTTACCCAAAAAGTTTCCTCAAAAAAAACCGCCTCTCCTTTCCAGGGAAAGGTAAAGTTGGAATTTATTTCGAAAAAAGAAGAGGAGGGAGAAGAGTTATCTTCTAAAGAGCAAGCGTTGGAAAAAATTCCACAAATGGTAGAACACTTACAGGAAAGTGGCTATCAAGCCAGGGATATTGCCTTTTTGGTAAGGAGGAAAGAGGAAGGGGCAATGATTGCCGATACTTTAATGGCCTACCGGATGGAGAACCCTGACCTCCCATTTAATTATGAGGTGGTTTCTGATGAATCCATGTATTTGACCAAAGCGGCTTCTGTAAGGGCTTTAGTGGCAGCCCTAGAAAGTATTTTGAATCCGGAGGATAAACTGCCCTTTCAGACTTTATGGTACTATTGGAGTATGCTTCATGGAAGGCCTATTTCCCATGAAATATTTGATTCAAGCCAGGCTCCGGAATGGTTGGAGGCTAAAATTAATTCCTTTTTGGAGCGTAGGGCTTTTATGGAAAGGCAGCCATTGATGGAATTGATGGAAACACTAATTGCTCACTTGGGTCTTCATGAATTACCTATGGAGCAAGCTTATATTTCAGGATTTAGGGAGTCTGTTTTTGATTATGTTGCTAATAACCGGGCAGATCTGGCTGGATTTCTTCAATGGTGGGAGGATAACCATCAAAAAAGAACAGTTAAGATTCCGGAAACCCACGATGCTATGCCTATCATGACCATTCACAAGTCCAAAGGCCTTCAGTTTAAGGTGGTTTTGATGCCATTTCTCAGTTGGGATATTGTGGATTTCAAAAAGGAAAACATCATCTGGTCCCCTTTTCAGGATCAAGATACGGGAACGGAAGCCATCATACCACTGACCCTAAGAAGAAATATGGCGCAATCTGCTTTTGCCCCGTTATACCGGGAAGAAGTAACCATGGCTTATTTGGATACATTGAATATGGTCTATGTGGCTTTGACCAGAGCTGAAGAGGTGTTTTGGGGCTTATGTCCACATAATCCACCTAAGAGTGGTTTTTCCTTAAAACCATTGGAAAACAATTTATTTCAATTGATGATCCCAATTAGTAATGAGGGAAATGAATATAATGCTGTTTTTGACCAAGAGTCAAAAGTTTTTGATTGGGGGGAATTGCCGAAAAGGGAGCAGGTTTCTCCAGTTAAACAAGGGGTGGGCAAAAGATGGAAATACCGGGATTGGTCTGAACTGCTTCAAGTCAAACCCTATGCAGTTGATTTTAGCCCTGAAGGATTGGCACAAAGGGAAAAACGGGATTTTGGTGTATTGATCCATGAGGTATTGGAGAAGTCCAGGCAACTGAAAGATATCGAAAGACATTTGCAGGCTTTTTATTTCGACGGGAGGTTAAGTGCTGAAGAAATGGATTTGGTTAAGGAGCAATTAAAGCCTTTAATGGATGATCCTGTTTTTGCTGCTTGGTTTGATGGAAAAGGAGATATTTTAACTGAACAGGGGGTTATCTTACCTGGGGGTAGACAAAAACGCCCCGATAGGATCATTCTGAAAGATGATGAGGCCTTGGTGGTGGATTTTAAAACTGGGGAAGAAAAACAAGCTTACCATAATCAGGTCAAGGAATATATGGAATTGGTAGGGAACTTGGCCAAGAAGCCTGTTAAAGGTTATTTGTGTTATTTGGAATCAGGAAAAATATTAGCGATCAAATAGGATGGAAAGTTTTTTGAAAGAAACTGCCCGGGATATATTAACCAACTATCCCAATTTGAGCAGGATAACGGTAGTACTTCCTAATCGTCGAGCAGGTTTGTTCTTTAATCGGCATTTAGGGCATTTGATAAATGAGCCCCAGTGGATGCCCGAGGTTAAAACTGTTGAGGACCTTTTTTATGAGTTGGCCGGACAAAAATCAGCTGACCCTTTAACTCTGATTTTTGAATTGTACAAAGTCTATACGGACCTGAAATCAAATCCAGAAACTTTTGACCGATTTTACTTTTGGGGAGAAATGATCCTCAAAGACTTCAATGATCTGGATCAATTTTTGGTTGATCCGGAAAAATTATATGGTTTGCTGGAAGACATAAAGACCCTGGAAGGAGATATTAGCTATTTGACCGAAGGTCAAATAGAGTTGATTCAGCAGTTTTGGAAATCTTTTGAAAGGGATGGCGGCCCACAGCAGGAGAAATTTGTAAAATTTTGGCAAATACTACTGCCGCTTTACAGATCCTATCAAGGTGCACTTGAGATTGCTGGTTTAGGGTATTCCGGAAAGCTTTACAGAAAAGTTGTGGAGAACCTGGAAGATATACCTAAGCCAGAAAACCAATATATATTTGTAGGATTTAATGCGTTTACTGGGACGGAGGAACGTCTGATAAAACATTATATTAAGCAATTTGATGCTCAAATTTATTGGGACCTGGATGCCTATTATATTCAATCCAAAGTTCAGGAAGCGGGATTGTTTTTTAGGGATTACCAGAAAGATAAAATCTTTGGGCCTACCTTCCCAAAGGAAATGCCAAGCCATATCCAATCCCAACCCCCAACAATTAAAAGCTACGTCACCCCACTGAAAGTAAGCCAGGCCAATTTGATCAGTCATATATTGGAAAGTTCCGGCCAAAATGAGGCTTTAGAAGAAACAGTGGTCATATTACCGGATGAGCAATTGCTATTTCCTGTCATGCAACAGCTGCCCTCTAATATTGACAAGGTCAATGTTACTATGGGATATCCCATTCGAAATGCCCCTGTTTATGCCTTTTTGGAGGCGGTATTGGAGTTACAGCGCTATGTGAAACTGGAAGAAGGAGAGATTAAATTTTATCATCGCCCTGTTAAGGAATTACTTTCGTCGGTATATTTAAGAACGGGGCAGACAGATTTTGTCCACGATTTTTTGACTAAAACTCAAGAGCAGAATAAGGTTTATATTTCGCAACAAGATCTCTACAGGGGAGGCAAATTGTTCGAACTAATTTTCCAAAAATTATCTGCTCAAGAACTATTTGGGTATTTGGAAACCCTTATCAAGGAGTTAGCCGAAATGCTGGTGGAAGAAAAATTGCAGCGGAGTTATTTGTACCAATGCCATAAACAGCTCGTAAGGCTAAAGGAAATATTCAAAGAACAGAAGGATATCGAAGTAAGTTTAGAATTTTTTATCCGGCTTTTCCGTCAGATTTTCCGCGAAGTTAGATTACCTTTTGAAGGTGAACCTTTGGAGGGCTTGCAAGTGATGGGGGTACTTGAGTCCCGGAACCTCGATTTTAAAAAGGTTATCATTGCCAATATGAATGAAGGGAGTTTTCCCCCCTCAGCTTCCCTGAATTCTTTGATCCCTTTCAATGTTAGGAAAGGCTTCGGGCTTCCGGTCCAGGAGCAGAATGATGCAATTTATGCCTATACCTTTTACCGGTTATTGCACAGGGCAGAAGAACTCCATATGATTTATGCAACAGCCTCAGACCAGGGAAAGGTTGGAGAAAAAAGCCGGTATATCCACCAGATGGAGGTGGAATTAGGAATTGAAATTCCTGAGGAAGTTGTATTTACTCCGGTTGACTTAGGGTCAACTCCGGAGATAAGCATTCCCAAGACTCCTGCGGTAAAAGAATTGATGGATAAATATCTTTTACAGGAAGAAGGAAAATCCATAACAGCCTTTTCACCATCTGCACTGAATGTCTGGTTGGATTGCAGGTTAAAATTTTATTTTCAGTACCTGGCCAATATCCGGGAGCAGGATAAAGTGGAGGAAGAAGTAGATGCAGCCGTATTTGGAAATTTGGCCCATTACAGCTTGGAAAACCTGTATAAAGGTTTTATTTATAGGAAAAAAAGGAGAGTCGTAGAAAGGGAAGATTTTGAAAATTTAAAAGAATTTGTTTTTCCGGCCATTGAAAAATCCATCCGGGATTTTTACCATCTGTCTGAGGAAAAGGATACCCGGTTGAGCGGCCAGTTGGCTATAGTTAGAGATGTTTTACAACATTATATTCAGGAGCTTTTGAAAATGGATATGAGTTCCGCTCCATTTGAATTGATCAGCTTGGAAAAGGATCAACATTATAAGACATCCGTTCCAATAGAGGTGGGAGGGAGAATCCAGAATGTGGTAATTAAAGGTATTATTGACCGTGTAGATAGGCAGGATGGGACGGTTCGTTTGATAGATTATAAGTCCGGAATGGATAAGAAGGAATTTAAAGGAATTGATAGCTTGTTTGAAAGGGAAAATAAAAACAGGAACAAAGCTGCTATGCAGACCATGATTTATGGCTTGCTGTACAAAGCCAAATTTCCTGATAACCAATTGGCATTAAAGCCGGCAATTTACAATCTCAGGGAAATTTTTGGAGATGATTTTAATCCCTACCTCCAATTGAAACCCGAAAAGGGACCAAAGGTTGAGGTCAATGATTACCGGGATTACGAAGTTGATTTTGAAAGGGGGTTGAAGAGGCTTTTTGAAGAAATCTTTGATCCAGAGCAACCGTTTGATCAAACAGATGATTTGGATAAGTGCAATTATTGTCCCTATAAGGATATTTGTGGTCGTTGAACTGGGGAGAATTTTAAGATTTAATAATAATTGGAGGATTTGACCTTTTCTTTTCGATTGACCCTTGAATTGACTTAAATACCAGGAGATGGGGTGATTTTATCAGTTTAAAAGACAAGGCTTAGCTTTATATATGGAAATTGCCAAACCAATTTATCTTGATGTCCTTTTTAAAAACCTGTTTTGGTTACCACCGATCAGCTAATAATCCTTTCTCTGCAATTTTTTATGTAATTCAGGAATAGCCATTATTCCTGCCGATCCATACCATTGCTTTAACTCCATAGTCAATACCCCGGCTTGGACCGCAGGATCATTTGATGTCCATTTTTGGGCCGAATCCAGGGATGTAATATTAAATAAAAAAATTCCCCTTAAGTTTCCATCATCAAGGAAGGGGCCGGCAAGAATGATTTTTTTATCCTCTGCCATTTTTTGGATATAGTCCAGGTGCCTCTTTTGAATATCCATTCGTTCTTGGTCTGTGAAGCTTTCAGCAGAAGGTCCTCTTTTTAAAAATGCCATGACATATTTTTTCATGCCATAATCATCAGCATCATATTTTGAGGCCAATTCTGGATCATAATGATCTTGACTAAAAGCAGAAAGGCAAATCAAACATAAAAGGGACAAAGCAAACCACCATTTTTTCATAGCTGGATCAATTCTCAGGTTGAATTATTGGATAATCAGAGCAATGGAGTCAGATTTGGTTCTCAATTTCAGCCACTCTTTTAATCGATTGGTTTCCTCCTGGGAGGGTTTTCGACTAAATTGGGCATAAGCCAAAACAAGGGTATCCTGTTGCCCCTTATCCAAATTAGCAATTATTGAACTATTGATGGAGAATTTTTCCAGATTTTTGTGGTTGACCAGGGCTTCCTGACCAATGTCCAACACCTGTCTGTTGGTTCTTCCATAGTCTGCAATTTCTTTTTCCAGGAGGGCTATACGTAGGTCTTTGTCTTTGATAATATTTTCATTCCTTTCGTAAAGGTCTTTGAGCACATCAGAACGGAGCACATTGAGATCAGTTCCCTGATCCCCACTTTGCTTTACTGAAAGGTGGGTATTGGTCAACCCATAATTTTTTATTCTACTATTGAGCATGCTGATTTTTTCCTGATCCAGTTTTTCTCCGATCAAGGTCACTTCAATTGTACTGCTGTCCACCTCATAAGTCAATTTGGAATGGATCACTTGGGCATTTGGAAACTGCATTTCAGCGGCTATGTACTGGTTGGCAATTTCTTCCCAGAGGGTCCTTTTTACAATATTATAGGCTAAGTAAACACTGGGGACGATGGTCAAAATGGTAAATAAGGTAATGTAACTTTTAACCCGCTTTTCCCTTTTGGGGTCCACAAATTCTTTTTTAGGAAAATTCATAAAGCGGACTATCAGATAAGTAGAAAGGCTGATAAAAACGGAGTTGATAAAAAAGAGATAAAAAGCCCCAAAGAAATAATAAATGTTGCCGGTGGCCAAACCATACCCGGCGGTACAAAGGGGAGGCATCAAAGCAGTGGCAATGGCTACACCGGGGATGGCATTGCTTTTTTCTTTTCTAGATCCAGCGACAATTCCAGCCAGCCCACCAAACAGGGCAATGAAAACATCCCAAATGCTGGGCTCGGTTCTGGCAAGTAGTTCCGAGCGGGCATCATCTAAGGGAGTAAAAGAAAAGTAAATCGTAGAAGTAATGATTGAGATGAATACGGCAATCCCTAGGTTTTTGAGGGACTTTTTGAGCAGTTCAAAATCATTTATCCCAGCTGACATCCCGATCCCCATGATGGGACCCATTAACGGAGAAATCAACATGGCTCCAATGATCACGGCGGTTGAATTAACATTAAGGCCAACGGACGCCACCAGAATGGCAAAGATCAAAATCCAAAGGTTCGCGCCCTTAAATTCTATATTTTTTCGGACGTATTCTATGGTTTCTATTTCATCTTCCTTGCCCTCATGAAGGTCAAATCGGTCTTTAAAAAACAAAAGGAAATCCAATGCTTTTTTTCTAAAACCTCGGTCTTTTTGCTCGGTAATCATAGTGCTTAGCTTAGGCCACAAGTTTACTAAAAAGAATTTAGATCAAAGGGAAAGAGGGTAGGGGAAACCCTTTTTTTATCAGAAAATACCTGTTGAGGCCGAAGCATAAGGGGACTTATTTTTCGATATAATCATATGGACATTCATTTTGCCACAAGTCAATAAAAAGGTTTAAATAAATATTCTCAAAGTGTTGAAAAAAAGAAAGTTAAGATTAATTTAGTCTAGGCTAAATTAGCTCAGGCTAAAAAAATTAGGTTAAGCTAAAACATAATATTCGTTTGTTTTTGGCATATAAAGGTCAATAGAGCTAAATAATTTTATATTTTTGAAAACTCAATCCCGATTTTATGAGGCCTAGTCTAAAAATAGCACTGATCTATATTTTTATCGGAGGAACTTGGGTGGCTTTTTCTTCTCTGTATTTGGATGTTTTTATGGAATGGTTCCAATTGGAAAACTCTAATTATTTGGAAGCGGTGAAAGCGGTCTTGTTTGTTATTGTTTCCGGTTTGATAATGTATGGGTTAATTGAAAGATCTTTTCGCCTGGAGAAAAAAATCAGAGATCAATATTTGGAGATTTTCGAGACAAGTCCCATACCCATGTTCATTTTGGATAGGGAGGATTTAAAAATCAAGGTCTGCAACCAGATTGCTAAATCCAAATTTGACCTAACTGATTACGGGCAAGATGGACCCATCATTTCCCATCAATTCAATAGTTGGGATTCCAAAGAGGATGAAATGATCAAGGCTGGAGTTAGGGTACGAATCCCGGGCAAAGAAATAGAGGATAGGAAGGGAAATGTAAAACAAGTTGATATATATTCTGTTCCGTTTTTCTTTAAGGAAAGTGAAAAAGTGATGGTCATGATGGTTGACAATACCCGGATACATCAAATTTTAGAGGACAAGGAACGATTGAACCGGGACTTGCAATTTCAAAATGAAAGACTAAAAAAATTTTCATTTATCAATTCACATAATATACGGAGTCCCTTAGCTAATATAATAGGGATAATAAACCTAATGGGGGATGGAAATAAACCTGATAAGGATATTGTTCAAATGCTAAAGCTTTCTTCTGAAAGGCTAGATAAAGAAATCAGAAATATGAATGAATTACTGCAGGAGCAAGAAATGAATCCGAACATGGAAGCCAATAAAAACACACAAGAAGCCCAAACAATTTTGTTTGTAGATGATGATAAAGTTCAGCATATGATCAACAAACGGATTTTGTTGGGAGTGCAGTCCGATTTGGATTTGCATTTTTTTGCTAATCCCATGGATGCCCTGGAGTGGTTGGAAAATAATTGTGCGGATATTTTGTTATTGGACATTAATATGCCGGAAATGAATGGGTGGGAGTTTTTAGATAGATTAAAAACTTTAGAAAAACAACCGGTTGTTAAGATGCTATCTTCTTCTATTGATCCTAATGATGAAATAAAAAGTCAGAAGTATGAGATGGTAACCGGTTTTTTGACCAAACCTTTAAATAAGGATCGCGTTATGGAATTATTAGAACTTTAAAATAATCACTTTTTGATAAAGTGTAATCTGGCTAAAATTATTAGCTTCGCATTTTCATACAAGTTTTATGGCGGATAATTCAACGAAAAAGGATCATTTTCTCACTCCCAAGATAGATAAGGTAATGATGGGCTTGGCAGATGCCTTTGCGTTTGTTAAGCGTTTTTTTAAGGAGGTATGGTTCCCTCCATATGAATTCAGAGAGGTGATCAAACAATGTTACCAAATTGGTTATAATTCATTGCCTTTGATTTCCTTGACCGGGTTTATTGTTGGGATTGTATTTACCAACCAGTCAAGACCTTCTTTATCTGAATTTGGAGCTACTTCATGGTTGCCAGCTTTGATATCTATTGCCATTGTCAGGGCAATGGGACCCTTGGTGACCGCGTTGATTGCTGCAGGAAAGGTAGGTTCCAGTATTGGGGCGGAAATCGGATCCATGAAAGTGACCGAGCAAATTGATGCCATGGAGGTATCGGCCACCAATCCTTTTAAGTTTTTGGTGGTTACCCGGGTTTTGGCTACCACCTTTATGATTCCCATTTTGGTGATGTACACCGATTTTGTAGCTTTGATGGGGGCATTTTTAAGCGTTCACCAAAAAGAAATGGTCAGCTTTAACACCTATTTTGTTCAGGTTTTTGAAGCCATTTCATTTTTGGATATTTTTTCCTCAGTATTGAAATCCCTTGTATTTGGATTCACCATTGGGATTGTAGGGTGTTATAAAGGTTACCATTCTTCAAAAGGAACTGAAGGAGTGGGAAGGGCGGCAAATGCCTCAGTGGTATTGGCCATGTTTTTGATCTTTATCGAGGAATTACTGGCCTTGCAAATTGTCAACTTTTTAAGAATGTCATAAGCTATGGAAGAGAAAGTAGTTGAAGTCCGAGGACTAAAAAAATCATTTGGAGAGCTTGATGTATTGAAAGGCGTTGACCTCGATCTTTATAAGGGGGAGAATGTAGTAGTTTTGGGAAAATCCGGTACAGGAAAATCCGTACTGATAAAAATCATGGTGGGCCTCTTGACCCAGGACGAGGGGACAATGGAGGTATTGGGCCAGGAAGTTTCCAATTTGAGGACCCATGAGCTTAATGAACTCCGACTGCAAATCGGGTTTTCCTTTCAAGCTAGTGCCCTTTACGATAGTATGACAGTAAGGGAAAATCTGGAGTTCCCATTGGTGAGGAATGTTAAGAACCTGACCAAAGGGGAGAAAGATAAAATGGTAGAAGAGGTCCTTGAATCAGTAGGGCTTTTGCAGGCTATCAACCAGATGCCTTCTGAGCTTTCCGGTGGTCAACGGAAAAGGATTGGGATTGCCAGGACCCTGATTTTAAAACCTGAAATAATGCTGTATGATGAACCTACAGCTGGATTGGACCCGATTACTTGTAGTGATATCAATAACCTGATCAACCAGGTAAGAGAAGAATATAACACTTCCTCCATCATCATTACCCATGACCTGACCTGTGCCAGAGATACCGGTGACAGGGTGGCCGTTTTGTTGGATGGAGCTTTTGGCGCAGAAGGGCAGTTTGAGGATGTCTTTAAAAATGCAGGTGACGAAAGAGTGAAATCATTTTACGACTATAATTTCATTAGATAATGAGAAGTGATAATAAAAAATCTGTTGTTGTTGGGATCTTTGTACTGATCGGCATTATAATCCTGGTTGGGGGAATCCTGACTCTGGGGGCCCAGCAAAAAGTTTTTGTAAGGAGCTATAAACTCAAAGCTGTATTTGATGATGTCGGGGGGTTGCAACCTGGAAATAATGTATGGTTTTCAGGGGTTAAAATCGGTACCGTAACCAAAATCAATTTCTATGGGGATTCCCAGGTGGAAATTGAAATGAATGTGGACGCCGAAACCAAGGATTTTATCCGAAAAGATTCCAAAGCTACCATCAGCTCTGATGGCTTGATCGGAAATAAGATCATTGTTATCCTTGGAGGAACCACCCAAGCACCTCCGATTGAAAATGGAGATCGCCTTAAATCGGTTATGCCTTTGGACACTGATAAGATGATGGAGACCCTGCAGGAAAATAATAAAAATCTGGTGTCCATTACCAATGATCTAAAAGCCCTCACCAGCAAAATCTCTAAAGGTGAAGGGATTGTGGGGGCCGTACTGACCGATAGTGTTTTGGCCGATAATTTTAGAAATATAGTCGCCAATCTGGAGCAGACTTCCAACCATACCAGTCAAATGTCGGCCGAGCTGAACCAATTTTCTTCTAACCTCGATAAAGAGGGAACGTTGCTACATGAGCTGACCAATGATACCACGATTTATTCCAGCTTCAAGAAAACAGCTCAGGAGTTGGAAGAAACAAGCGGAAATGCCTCTTCTGCGGCAGAAAATTTTAAGGATGCCAGTGCCCAGTTGACTTCCAAAGATAATGCCTTGGGTATGCTTTTAAATGACAGGGAATTTGCCCAATATCTTAAAGGGACCATGGACAATATGGAAGAGGGATCCGAAAACCTAAATGAAAATTTGGAAGCATTACAGTACCATTGGTTGTTCCGTGGTGCATTTAGGAGAAAAGCCAAAGCCGAGAAAAAAGCTGCTGAGGAAGAAAAAGAATAGATTTTAGTATCCAGTATTCTTTTAAGTATAATTTGTTAGTAGCCATCCTACTGTTTAATTGCTTAACGGTCGGGTTTTATTTAGCTAATCCTGATTTTTCAGTTAAGCAGTTAAACAAATAGTCTTGCCCCTAATTGCAGGACAGCTGCCCAAACAGTTAAGCTCGTTCTACACCATTTAGCGAAGTAGTGACCTACCTTTTTGTGTTTTGGAAAATTCAAAAATTCACTCCACGGGCAATTTTTTCCATCGCCTCTTTCTTATCCTCTTGATCAGCCTCAAATTGCTCATTTTCATTTTCCAAATCCAGGACCACCTGGGCGCTGATGGGAAAATGGTCTGAGCCCACGTTAGGTTGGACTTTTAGTTTTTTGAGTTTGAAATGGGGACTTAGAAAAATATGGTCCAAAGGCCACCTTAGCCAGGGATATTTGGCATGAAAAGTACTGTACATGCCCCGGCCCCGCCTGGGATCACCCATGCCGCTAATTTTTAGAAACAAGTCGTTGGCATAACTCCAGGCAACATCATTCAAGTCACCAATGATAATGCTGGGTTTTCCATATGCTTTGGCAAGTTTTCCAACTATAAGGATTTCTGCATCCCTTTCTGTACTGTGGGTGTTTTCCCACGGAACAGGGGGAGTGGGGTGGAGGCCATAAACTCTGACTTTTCTTTGGTCAGGTAGTTCCATGTCAACAATTATGGAGGGAATATCCTCATTAATCAAGTAATTGATGCTTTGGTTAGTTATTTTGAATTTGGAATAAAAAAGTAAGCCATATGTATTGTCAAGTGGGATTTCAATGTGATAAGGATATTCGTTTTTTAAGGCAGAAACCTCATTTGCCCAGAATTGGTCTGTTTCCACCAGCATGAAGATATCCGGTGAAATATTTTGGATCAAACGGATTGTTTTTTGATAATTTTTGTTGAACTGGTACACATTTCCCACCAGAAGGTGAAGAGAAGTTTTTTGATGTTTATTTGCAGATTTTACCATTTTTTTTCCAAAAATGGAAAAGGGTAAAATTTGGGTGAGCAGGTAAATAAACAGCATTAATAATAAAAAAATAACCCCATAATCTACTTTTTTTAAATTAGGGTAAATAGCTGATATCCATATAATTAAAAGGGTTGATGTCAATAGCAACTTTTGAACCCTTGGGTAATCGAAAACCCGAAAAGTCCAATAGTCTTTTTTTACCAATGGCATGATCCCTGCTATTAAGACTAAGGCAGAGAAAATGTAAAGTGCTATTTTCATAAATGAATTGAAAGTTGTTTCTATATTTTGAAACAATTGGTCCTTCAGATGGTTATATGAATTTTGGTTTACAATTAACGTAAAAAAACTTAAATTAAGGAAACGGATACCTTAATTGAAGGTAAAAAGCAGCTTAATCTTTTTTCTAATAATAACCTAACCATAAAAAATATATGTCACTAGATCCTTATAGTATTAAGAAACAGCTTGAAACCTCCAAAGGGAAATTAACCTATTGGAGTTTAGAAGCCTTACAAAGTCAAGGTTATGCGATCAATAAACTTCCTTTTTCGATTCGGATATTGTTGGAAAATGCCCTGAGGAATTATGATGACTTCGCGATTACCAAAGAACATACAGAAACCTTATTGAACTGGAAACCCGAGCCCTCTGATAAGGATGTGCCTTTTAAGCCTGCCAGGGTTTTGATGCAGGATTTTACTGGTGTTCCTGCTGTAGTGGATATAGCCTCCCTACGGGCAGAAGCGGTAAGGAAAGGCAAAGACCCCCAAAAAATTAATCCTCTAATTCCAGTAGATTTGGTGGTGGACCATTCCGTTCAAGTGGATTATTTTGGAACCAATTATTCCTATAAAAAAAATGTGGATGCCGAGTACCATAGGAATGGGGAACGGTATCAATTTTTGAAATGGGCCCAAAAGAGCTTTGACAATTTTTCGGTGGTTCCTCCCGGTATGGGTATTTGCCACCAGGTCAACTTGGAGTATTTGGCCAAAGGGGTAATTGAAAGAGACGGCAATGTATTCCCTGATACTTTGGTAGGAACTGACTCCCATACTCCAATGGTAAATGGCATTGGTGTAGTAGGATGGGGGGTAGGCGGCATCGAGGCGGAAGCTGCTATCTTGGGACAACCTATATATTTTATTATGCCTGAAGTGGTCGGATTAAGGCTGACCGGCAAACTTCCTTTGGGTACTACTGCAACGGATATGGTTTTGACCATTACAGAATTGCTACGTAAACATGGCGTGGTAGGTAAATTTGTGGAGGTTTTCGGCCCAGGACTGGATAACCTTACTGTACCTGACCGGGCCACCATTTCCAATATGTCCCCGGAATTTGGTTGTACGGTTTCCTACTTCCCCATTGATGATCGCACTTTGGACTATATGGAAAAGACAAATAGGGACAAGGACCAAATTAAAATGGTAGAGGATTATGCCAAAGCCAACATGCTGTGGAGAAAGGATGAGGATCAAATTAGCTATAGCAGTGTAGTTGACTTGGATTTAAGTACCGTAGAGCCTACCGTTTCCGGTCCTAAACGCCCTCAGGATAAGATTTTGGTAAGGAACTTTAAAAATAAGTTTCAGGAATTGCTAAATGAAGTCCATGGCCGTGTTTATATCCCCATGGATAAAAGAGAAAAAAGCCGATGGTTTTCAGAAGGGGGAAGCCAGCCTACTGAATCAAATGGAAGCATGCCTGATGAAGTGGAAATTGAGACCAGAACAAAAGATGGATTAAAAACCGTCCTGGTAAAGCTCAATGATGATGAATTTGCGCTACATGATGGTTCCATTGTCATTGCAGCCATCACCTCTTGTACCAATACCTCCAATCCAAGTGTAATGATCGGAGCAGGGCTTGTAGCAAGAAAAGCCCGTGAAAGAGGCCTGGATGTTAGACCCTGGGTAAAAACTTCTCTGGCACCAGGATCCAAAGTAGTGACAGATTACCTGACTACTGCCGGGCTATTGGACGACTTGGAAGCTTTGAGGTTCCATGTGGTAGGTTATGGTTGTACCTCTTGTATTGGAAACTCTGGTCCTTTGCCCAGACATATTGCCCGGGCTGTAGAAGAAAATGATTTAGTGGTAGCTTCTGTTTTGTCCGGAAATAGAAATTTTGAAGCCCGTGTACACCCTCAGGTAAAAATGAATTACCTGATGTCCCCTATGTTGGTAGTAGCTTATGCTCTGGCTGGAAGGGTTGATGTGGATCTGAACAATGAACCATTGGGCTACGATCCTAATTTGGAGCCTGTTTATCTGAAAGATATCTGGCCTACAAATGAAGAAATTTTTGAAACCATGGGCAAAGTTCTTTCTCCCAATGATTTCAAAAAAAATTACGGAGAGATTTTCGAAGGAAATGACCAGTGGAGAGAATTGGAGGCTCCAAAAGACAAAGTTTATCAATGGTCTGATAAATCCACTTATATTAAGGAAGCTCCTTTTTTCAAGGGCATTTCCAGCGAGGTGCCAGAACCTGAGGATATCAACAACGCCCATGTTTTGTTGAAATTGGGTGACTCAATTACTACAGACCATATATCTCCTGCTGGTGCATTTGCCAGTACTTCCCCGGCAGGTGAATACCTCACCGAAAGAGGAGTGGAGAAAAAGGATTTCAACTCCTATGGTTCCAGAAGGGGTAATGATGAAGTTATGGTCCGAGGGACTTTTGCCAATGTTAGGATCAAAAACCAATTGGCAACCAAAGAAGGTGGCTATACTACCCATATTCCATCCAACAAGGAAATGACCATTTATGAAGCCTCCCAGAAATATCAAGAGGACAATACCCCTCTTGTAGTTTTGGCAGGCAAGGAGTATGGTAGTGGTTCTTCCAGGGACTGGGCAGCCAAAGGTACCACCCTGTTAGGCATCAAAGCAGTAATCGCAGAAAGTTATGAAAGGATCCACCGTTCCAATTTGGTAGGAATGGGAGTGTTACCCTTACAATTTGCAGATGGTGAGTCCGCAGAAAGCCTTGGATTAAGTGGCAAAGAAGCCATTAGCATTTCAGGAATTTCTGATGGCTTAGCCCCCATGAAAAAACTGAAAGTCTCCGCCAAAAAAGAAAGTGGAGAAACAGTAGATTTTGAAGTGCTCTGCAGATTAGATTCTGAGGTGGAAGTGGCCTATTACAAAAATGGAGGTATCCTTCATTATGTATTGAGGCAATTCTTAAAAGATAATTAATCATTGTAATAACTACTCAAAAAAGCCCCAAAGCATATGCTATTGGGGCTTTTTCATTAATTGACTTTTATTTATTGAAATTGAATAATGGTCAATATGCGTAATCTAAAGTTTTTATCATACACAAAGTTGGTAGAACAAGGGTATAATATTTATGCCCCTTAAAGCAGGGCCTATAGTTTTTGGAATTAGCCTTAAGTTCATTTATAATGGGGCTGAAGGAAAGTTGGCAGGATATTTAAAGTCATTTGGACATTTATTAGAAGAGACAGATAATGATTAAATTTCTATATTCCCACCTGTCAATTTTAAAATCTTTCAATCTTTCAATCGAAAACCCAACGCAATCATTAATTTTATGCTTTGGATATAAATCATATTTTTGTCCACCAATCCTAAATTATAAACCTATTATTTTAAGCTGATGAAAAATATTAACCCTACCACAACCGAAGCTTGGAAGAAATTGCAATCACTAGCTGAGCAAAAGAAAACAACCACCATACAATCACTTTTCGCCAACCCATCCCGATATAAAGATTATTCCATCCAGTTTGAAGATATTTTGTTGGACTTTTCAAAAAACAGGTTGGATGATGAGGTTTTTAAGACCCTAATGGATCTGGCTAAAGAAACTGAATTAAAATCTGCCATTGAGGCCATGTTTTCAGGAGAAGCTATCAACCAAACTGAAAACCGGGCCGTTTTACATACTGCTTTAAGAAACCGAAGCAACACACCAGTAAAGGTGGACGGTAAAGATGTTATGCCGGATGTCAATGCGGTGTTGGAGCAAATGAAAAAATTTGCTGACCAGGTCAGCTCAGGAAAATGGAAGGGCTATACCGACAAGCCTATCAAATCCCTTGTAAATATTGGTATTGGGGGAAGTGATTTGGGGCCGGTAATGGTGACTGAAGCCCTAAAACCTTATCAAAATGAAAACCTGGACATACACTTTGTTTCCAATGTAGATGGAACCCATATCGCGGAAACTCTGAAAAAAGTAGATCCCGAAACCACTCTGTTCTTTATTGCCTCCAAAACATTCACCACCCAGGAAACCATGACCAATGCTCATTCGGCTAGAAAATGGTTCTTGGAAAATGCTAAGGATGAAGAAGCCATTGCCAAGCATTTTGTGGCGCTTTCTACTAATGGGGAAGCTGTAAAGGAATTTGGCATTGATCCTAACAATATGTTTGCTTTCTGGGACTGGGTAGGAGGTAGGTACTCCTTGTGGTCAGCCATTGGGTTGCCGATTGCCTGTGCCATTGGCTTTGACAACTTTGAAAAACTGTTGGAAGGCGCCCATGCCATGGATAAGCATTTCCGGGAAAGTGACTTTGGGGAAAATATACCCGTGATTTTAGCTTTGATTGGCCTTTGGAATACCAATTTCCTTGGAGCTGCTTCCGAGGCTATTTTGCCTTATGATCAATATATGCACCGCTTCGCTGCCTATTTCCAACAAGGAAATATGGAAAGTAATGGTAAATATGTCACCAGGAATAACCAAAAGGTGGATTATACCACCGGCCCCATCATCTGGGGAGAGCCAGGTACCAATGGCCAACATGCTTTTTATCAATTGATCCACCAAGGAACCCAGTTGATACCTTGTGACTTTATTGCTCCAGCTATTTCCCATAATCCAGTAGGAGATCATCATGTCAAATTGCTTTCCAACTTTTTTGCCCAGACAGAAGCCCTGATGAATGGGAAATCCCTGGAAGAAGTGAAGGCCGAACTGGAAAAAGCTGGAAAATCCAAAGAAGAAATTGAAAAATTGGCCCCTCATAAAGTTTTCGAAGGAAATCGCCCAACAAATTCCATTTTGGTGAAGAAGATTGATCCATTCACCTTGGGAGCCTTGGTGGCCATGTATGAACACAAAATCTTTGCTCAAGGCGTAATCTGGAATATATTCAGCTTTGACCAGTGGGGAGTGGAGCTTGGAAAGATCTTAGCCAAAAAGATCCTTCCCGAACTGGAAAACGATGATACCATCAACTCCCATGATTCCTCCACCAATGGTTTGATTAATGCATTTAAAGAGATGAGAAAGTAATTTAAAAATAGAAGAGAATATAAAAATCCGGTCAATTGACCGGATTTTTTTTCATTAAGTGAAAACCCTAATTCAAGGGGATATTTGATTTTAAAATCATGATAATTGAGTTTCAGGCACCACATTTGTCAAGTTGGGGAAGAAATGGGGCTCAATTGCTCCCGGTAACTAATAGGATCTAAAAACCTTCAAGGGGTAGGGGAGTGACAATTCGAATAATTAGTGGTCTGTATTTTTTAAGCGCTATGATCAAAGAGATACAAGTAATCATAGTGTACCAAGGGCTTTTGGTTGTTGAGGCCTAATTTCTCCTGGGCTACTTTGGCACCATAAGCAGCTTTGCCCAGTCCAATCTTCCTTCCATCTTCAGCTATAATTCTTACCACCTCACCTTTGATAAAATCCCCATGGATGGCCAGAATACCCACAGGAAGTAAACTAACCGTTTGACCGGAGTTCAATGCTTTTTCCGCGCCCTGGTTGATCACCACTTCTCCTTTGGAGTAATGGTCACTATGGGCAATCCATTTTTTGGGATTTAGTTTGGCTTTACCCGGTTCAAAATAGGTGCACTTCAGCTTGTTATGATAATAATCGATGAGCACATTCTCCCTTTTCCCATTGGCAATCAACACTTCAATGCCCAGATTGGCTGATTTTTTGGCCATATTCATTTTGGTGATCATACCGCCCCGGCCAAAGGAGGATTTGCTAGCAGCAAT
Organism: Echinicola jeungdonensis; assembly: GCF_030409905.1. NCBI lineage: Bacteria > Pseudomonadati > Bacteroidota > Cytophagia > Cytophagales > Cyclobacteriaceae > Echinicola > Echinicola jeungdonensis. Next base: position 390,871 of record NZ_JAUFQT010000001.1, on the reverse strand, counting down.
AAAATGGCTCAGGGATGGGGAGTTAGGTGCAACCCTCTCGATTAATTCCGTTTCGGGATGGTCTGGATGCCCATTAAATATCCCATCTACATTGCTGAGAATAATCAAAGTATGCGCATCCATCATGGCTGCCACCAAGCCGGCCAATTCATCATTATCAGTAAACATCAGCTCGGTCACTGACACTGTATCATTTTCATTGATCACAGGCAGTACCTTGTTTTTCAACAAGCCCTCCAGACAGCCTTTCATATTGAGGTAATGTTTCCGGTCCCGGAAATCACTTTTGGTGACCATGATCTGGGCAACAGGAACCGTCTTTTCCAGAAACAATTGCTTGTAAGCCTGAATCAATTCCACCTGTCCAATGGCCGAAAGGATCTGCTTTTGCACCACGGCATCGGTTTTTTCGATCAGGGAAAAGGATTTTCTCCCATAAGCCACTGCCCCTGAAGTAATCAGGATAACCTGCAACTCTTTTTCCCTTAAAAAAGAAATTTGATCCACCAATGCCGCCATCCGCTCCCGGTCAGGAGTTCCATCGGATTGTGTCAAAACATTGGATCCGATTTTGATGACGATTTTTTTGCCCTTTTGATGCGACATGTATTGCAGTATTTGCCCATAAAAATAAGAAAGTAAAGTGATATTAAAAGTGGTTTTTTTTAAGGTCGTATTCCTTAGAATATCCCATAATTAAAATGAGCGCTTCTGCCAATTAATATTTATAAGGTCAAGTTCCAACTGGAGCTTTTTAACCAAGAAAAAAATTCAAATGCAGTATCATTTGGACAAATCTTAAAATCCCCTCTTTCCCTGGCCCATTTATTGCTTCGATTTCCAAGGCATACCTATATTTACAAAACAATAAAAAATCCTAATAATAATGAACCTATTAAAAATAGGCCTGGTGATGGCCATAGCTTTTGTATTCCCTCATTTCCTTTTTTCCCAAAGCCTGGAATTTGAAAATCCAATTGCGGAGAAGCGTGCAGATCCCTGGGTGTATAAAACGGATGGGGGTACTTATTATTTGATAGCTACCGTACCGGAATATGACAGGATTGTTATTCGTAAAGCTGATAGCATCAATGGATTAAAGGAGGCGGAAGAGAAAACTGTTTGGCATAAACATAAGGAGGGCGTAATGGGAGCACATATTTGGGCTCCTGAGCTACATAAGATTGATGGCAAGTGGTACATTTATTTTGCTGCAGGTGAAGCAGAAAATATCTGGAATATCAGGATGTGGGTCCTTTCCAATCCATCTGAAAACCCCATGGAGGGAGATTGGACCGAGGAAGGCCAAATTATTACTGACCAATCATCTTTTTCCTTGGATGCCACCACTTTTGAACATCAGGGCAAAAGGTATATGATCTGGGCCCAAAATGTAAGGGGAGGGGAGCATGGTACAGCTTTGGTACTTTCTGAAATGAAAGATCCTACTACCCTAACTGGACCGGAAATTGTATTGACAGAACCGGAGTTCAGTTGGGAAAGAATAAAATACAATGTGAATGAAGGTCCTGCCCTGATCAAAAATAATGGAAAAATATTTGTCACCTATTCTGCCAGTGCCACCAATCACAATTATTGTGTGGGCTTATTGTGGATCGATGAAGAAGCAGATCTTCTGAACAAGGACAACTGGAGTAAATCACCAGGACCTGTTTTTTATACCAATGAAGACCTGGACAGATATGGGCCTGGACATAATTCATTCACCACCAACGAAAAAGGAGATGTAGTGATGATTTACCATGCACGGGATTATAAAGAAATTAAGGGGCATGAATTGTCCGATCCCAACCGTGCAACGAGAGCCAGAAAAATTCGCTGGACAGAAAGTGGCTTCCCTGACTTTATGCAGCATAAAGGGGATTGATAATAAATTGAAGGAAATTAATTGGAGTTAAATTAAAATGATCGGAATATCACCATGTATATTCCGATCTATCTTTTACTGATTTATTTCAGAGGCATGAGCCTAATTTTTTTCCTGATTCGTGACTTTAACATGGATCATTTAGTTTTGCACCAATATGACGTCATCAACCTGGCAATTAGCTTCTGCTTCTCCATGAGCAACAAAACCAATTTCTACTTTTCCATTTGTTACTTCGAGATCCTTGATATTTATATTAATCCAATTATTATTTTGTTTTGTGATTTTTGTAAACCTCCGTTTTCCTCCACTTTCTGCATACATCTCTAACTTCTCGAAATTTCCTGAGTTTTTAATTTTTGCCGATAATTTATAGGAGCCATCCTTTAAATCAACATAAGGTGTAGATGCTAAAATTTGAAAAACCTTTCTTTTAAATTCTATATTATCTGCAATATTTAAACTCCTTTCACCTATAACGTGTCTTCTATCCTCCCTTGAGTTCGAAAAGTTTAAAACTGGGGACTCATCTGAGCCTACAACAATGACGTTACCTTGTTTAACTTCAGAATGCCATCCCAATAGTTGCTCTTGTATGGGTTTCACCGGACTTGGAATCTCCTTTCTATCAGCTTCAAAACTTCCATTTTTCACAAAATTGTTATCCTTACTTACACTCCATTCTCCAGTGGATTCATTTAAAACCCATGAATTCAATGAGTTGAAATAAGGGGTCTCTCCTTCAAATGAAAGAGGACACCATTGATTGTACCCCAAACCATTTCCGGCAAAGTCTGCCCAACGATCACCGCAATAAATTACCGTTTCTTTTTCCGTTCCATTTACATTTACAAAAAAACCTGTTTGTGTTACATGGGCATAATCATCGTAACTCCCAGGGGTAATCAGCATTTTATTGTTAGGTAAATAAGGCCCCCTAATGTCATCGGAAACCAGATAATAGGCATAAGAGGAATCCCAACCGTATAGGTTGGATGCAAACACATAATATTTTCCATTATGTTTTACCATACAATTCCCTTCCCGTCCTTTACCTCTAAATATTTGGGTAACATCCAGCAAATCTACCTTTCCGTCCTTTACGCCAATTTCTGATATGTATATCTTATTTCTGCCCCTACCGTAAGAATAAACCAAATACGAAATTCCAGTATCCGGGTCAGTGAAAACAGTTTGATCCCCGGTATTTGGGGTACCAATCCTATCCGTCATATCCAACCGGTTATGACCCTTAAAAGGTCCGGTAGGAATATCAGAAAGGGCTATCAGCACTCCGTTATTATGCTGGACAAACATGGCATATTTGTCAATTTCTTTTACATAAGCTACTCCCAGTCTCCCCATCCAATGTGCAGAACTGTAGTTTTGTTCGACTTCCGATCTTTCAAGTGCATTGCTCTTGTATTCCCAATTCACCAAATCTGTGGAGGTATAACAAGTAACAGCTTTAAAATGTACACCTTTTTGAGTGATCGTGGGGTCATTTCGATACAGTTCTGCTTCTTTATAATGGGCCCCATACCAAAAATATTTTTTCACGCCATCTTTTGGGTCGGTAAAGGTGAAAATTCCACCTCCCTGACTATAAATAGGTTTTCCGTTTTTAGTGTTCCAGAATGTATCATTTTTAATATTTGTTTTTTGCGCAAGAGTTAGGTGGGGACCTAGTATTAGCACAAAAACAAATGAAATTAAGGCAATTTGACAGGAACTACTGATTTTAAGATTCATTAAATTTTATATTTATAAATTAAATATGGGGTAAAAATCATTAAATGGTTAATAATTAAAAAAATAGAGTGCTTTTTTTTGATTTACTACTGATTTTTTGTGATCAATGGAAAATAGGTAATTGTACATAACTACAATGGCTCAGTGGTCCAATCAATTTTCATCCAACTGACTTAGAAGTTCAGTTCCCATTATTTTTCCAAAATGGTCAATACAGGTTTCTTTATATGGTTGACGATCTTTTCTGTAAAACTGGATTTGAGCATTCTTGAAATGGGGTTTCTACCCGAGGTTGGTATAGCCAGCAAATCAATTTCATTTTCTTTTATAAAATCCAACATGCCTTCTTCAGAGTATTTGCCGAACTCTATATAGGATTTGAATTGCTTTTCGGGATACCCAGGTACTTTGCTAAGAAACTGCTGAATTCTTTCAGAAATTTTATCCTCCTTTTCATAAATAAATGGAGTGTTTACATATAAAAGGCTGACTTGGGCGCCAATGGTATCTGCAAATTCAAGCACCTTACGGAAGGATTTATGATCCTCCTCATGAAATAAAGAGGCAAAGGCGATTTGTCTTATTTGAGTATTTTCTGCTTTTCCCTTAATCACTAAGGTGGGACAAGGAGAATACCTGATGATTTTCTGGGCATTGGAGCCAAAAAATAATTCCTTAATGCCATTAGCCCCATGGGAACCAATAACCACATAATCATCCTTATAGCTTTTTACATGATCTTCTATGTCAAAATGAGCTTTATTATAAGTGATGTGATTTTTTGCGATTATGCCAAAACTTTTCGCGATTGTCATGAGGATGGCCATTCCTGCTTTTGATTTTTCTATTTCTATATTTTTACGGGATTCATCCAGCTTGTTGTTCCCGCTCAAATAGAACCTGTTTTCAGAAGTATAAATTACATGTAGGAAATGGATTTCTGCATTGATTTGTTTGGCCATTTTCATGGCAAACAAACTGGCATTGTAAGCCACATCAGAGAAATCTGTCAATACCAGAATATTTTTCATGAGTTTTTTTTGATGGTGGTAAATCTGGAAAGCCTTGCTTTGAATGGTTCTGTATTCACTAAGAACAAGGTTATCGCTTAAAAATTACGTTTCACGATATTGATGCACAAAGGGGGTATTTCTATAACTTATATTATTATCCCCAGTCAGTTGGTGTAAATGATAATCAACTTTTCCCTTAAAAATTTGAGAAAAGACCATAAAACAAAGAGAATAAATTCACCAAATATGTTTAACCTTCAATCTTCATTGTGTTAGGGAGTGGATGAAAAAGAAGGCATCAACTTAGGTTTAAATTTTTATTAATTGCTTTATTTTTCCCTTCAGTATTGCCGTTACCCTCTGAAGTAGGTATCATTAATAGATCAGTATTGGGTGTATTTCAGAGTTCTATGACATTAATTTCCTAGGATTTTCCTTTTATTACTATGATTTGTGTCAATTAAATGGATGATTTGGATCAAAAAATTAAATATTCCCATTAAATAGGGTAGCAGATTTGAAATTAAATACTAGTTAAAACAAGGGGGATAATATGGTTGTTATCATAGTTGGTAATGAAACAAGCTTAAATAAAAATGGCTTGAATGAAAATCATTTTTATATTTGTTGAAATAAATGTAAAAAATACACGTAATTAAAATGAAAACCCTGATAAAAACAGTCCTGCCCTTTGTTTTGGCAGTAACTCCATACCTTGCAGAGGCACAACAAGCAGGAAAATCCCCCTATAGCAGTTATCTTTTTGCATTTTTTTCCAATAATACCCCAGAAGGGGAACAGGTCCGCTATGCCATTAGCGAGGATGGATTGAATTATAAGTCCCTGAACGATGGGCGGCCAGTCATTTCCTCAGATAAAATTGCCTTGAAAAAAAGCATCCGCGATCCCCATATCATGCGAGCAGAGGATGGTAAAACTTTCTATATGGTATTGACTGATATGAGGTCCAGTGAAGGATGGCAAAGTAATGATGGGCTTGTGCTAATGAAAAGTACAGATCTACTCCACTGGGAGCATACTAATATTGACTTTCCAACAAGGTTTCCTGATTTGGAAGGCTTTGACAGGGAAAATCTACATGCCGTTTGGGCACCACAAACTATCTGGGACCCGGAAAAGGAACAATATTTGATTTACTATTCTATTGGAAGGCATGATTGGGAATATCCAGTTGGAGATCGTTATCAACCCTATTTCAAGATTTTTTATTCCTATGTAAATGAAGATTTTACTGACATCACTGAGCCTAAGTTGCTCTTTGATTTTGGAACAGCAGCCATTGATGGGGACATCGTTTTTGACCATAAAAACAATGAATTTGTGCTTTTCTTTAAGGATGAAGGAATTCCTGCTGATAATAATGGATTCCGAACCAATAATGGAGTGATGCGTGCAACAAGTAAAAACCTTACTGGTCCTTATGATATTGAATATCGACACCTTCATAACACCGAGGAAGCCCCTGTAGAAGGTTCAAGCGTTTTTCCTTTGATTGGTTCTGATGAGTATATCCTGATGTATGACTGCTATATAAAAGGCTATTACCAGTTCTGTAAGAGTGATGATTTGAAAAATTTCACCTTTGTGCAGAATACGGCCACAGAGGGTAATTTCACCCCCCGTCATGGATCAGTAATGCATATTACTGATAAAGAACGAAGTCGTTTGGAAGCTTGGTCAAAACTGAAGCTCACCCTGCATGAAATTGAACAAACGCCTAAATCGGATTTTACTGCAAAACAGTTTAGAAAAATAAAGGCTCTCAAAGAGAAGGCCGATGTTGTTCTCTCCAAATCAAGCAAAACCCAAAAGATGCTTAAAATCAACAAAATGCTTATTGAGGCATCTAAAAAGTAAATTTTGACTATTATTTAAATGATTTGACTATTGTTTAGCATTGTGTTCGATTCTCGAATATCATAAAAAAAGGAGGCTTTTTTAGTTTCCTTTTTTTCATTTAATAAGATTGAAAGGTAGGGGGTGAATCTCTTGTGCTTGTTGCCGTCACAAATTTTTTTAACTATTCCAGGCAGGTATTTCACAACATCCTGATTGATCAATATTATCCAAAATTAGATGGTAAAGAAAAAGGTGATACTTTTCAGCATCACCTTTTTTTGCTTTCAATGGGAGTTCTCTACCTTTTGATGAAAAATAAAATTTTTATCAAAAAGATTATTTCCATTAAAATTCGAGTTAATCCAAATAAAATTGTCCGCTGAGGCGGATTCATGGACACCTTTCTACTTTTTCAAATCAAAGCGATCTAAATTCATTACCTTTTCCCAAGCTGCCACAAAGTCCTTAACGAATTTCTCCTGGCTGTCTGCGCAGGCATAGACTTCAGCAACTGCCCTTAATTCGGAATTGGAGCCAAAGATCAGGTCCGCACGGGTCCCGGTCCATTTGGCCTTACCTGTTTTGCGGTCACTGCCTTCAAAGATTTCTTTGTCGTCCGAAATAGGTTTCCAGGAAGTGCCCATATCAAGCAGGTTGACAAAGAAGTCATTGGTCAGTTTGCCTGGTTTGTCGGTAAATACTCCGTGCTTGGAACCATCATAATTAGTTCCCAATACCCTCATGCCACCAATCAGGACCGTCATTTCCGGAGCAGTAAGTGTCAACAGTTGAGCTTTATCTACAAGCAATTCTTCTGTAGAAACATCGAATTTGGTATTTCGATAATTCCGGAAACCATCTGCCACAGGCTCCAAATAGGTGAAAGTTTCCACTTCAGTTAATTCCTCAGAGGCATCCATTCTCCCTGGACTGAAAGGAACTTTTATATTATGACCTGCATCTTTGATGGCTTTTTCCAATCCTGTACCACCTGCAAGAACTATTAAATCTGCCAAAGAAACTTTTTTTCCATCGGATTGGGCATTATTGAATTCTTTTTGAATACCCTCAAGTTTATTCAAAATTTTGGCCAGTTGTTCTGGCTTGTTGACTTCCCAATCTTTTTGAGGTTCTAAACGGATTCGGGCACCATTGGCTCCTCCTCTTTTATCAGACCCCCTGAAGGTGGAAGCAGAAGACCAGGCGGTATAAATCAACTCGGATACTGATAACCCGGTCTCCAAAATTTTGCCTTTTAGATCCGCAATATCCTTTTCCTCGATCAACTTGTGGTCAACCTCCGGAATTGGGTCCTGCCAGATTAAATCTTCATCAGGAACCTCTGGTCCAAGGTAACGAACCTTTGGTCCCATATCCCGGTGAACCAATTTGAACCAGGCCCGGGCAAAAGCATCTGCAAACTCATCCGGATTTTCGTAAAATCTACGGGAAATCTTTTCGTATTCCGGATCCATGCGCAAAGCAAGGTCTGTGATCAACATGGTTGGTTTATGCTTCTTATTGGGATCGTAGGCATCAGGAATGGTAGCTTCAGCATCTTTGGCGACAAACTGCTTAGCACCCGCAGGACTTTTGGCCATTTCCCACTCGTAGGAAAAAAGGTTTTTAAAGAAGTTGTTGCTCCACTCTGTAGGGGTTTGAGTCCAAATCACTTCAGGTCCACCTGTGATGGCATCGGGGCCTTTTCCTGTATTATAGGTGTTTTTCCAACCTAACCCTTGTTCCTCAATTGGGGCTGCTTCAGGTTCTGGGCCTATGTATTTATCAGGATTGGCTGCTCCATGGGTTTTCCCAAAAGAGTGACCACCAGCAATAAGAGCAACTGTTTCCTCATCATTCATGGCCATGCGGCCAAAGGTTTCCCTAATATCGGTAGCAGCAGATAATGGATCCCCATTGCCATTGGGCCCTTCCGGGTCCACATATATTAATCCCATCACTACCGCTGCTAGTGGATCTTCCAGGTCACGTTTTCCGGAATATCTTTTATCCTCCAGCCATTTGGTCTCAGAACCCCAGTACACATCTTCCTCAGGCTCATAAACATCTTCCCGGCCCCCTCCAAAGCCAAAAGTTTTGAAACCCATAGATTCCAAAGCAACATTACCGGCCAGGATCATCAAGTCCGCCCAGGATATTTTTTTACCATATTTCTGTTTGATAGGCCAGAGCAGCCTACGGGCTTTATCCAAACTGGCATTATCCGGCCAACTGTTGATAGGGGCAAAGCGTTGTTGTCCTGCACCAGCTCCACCACGGCCGTCGCCAATCCTATAGGTCCCGGCACTGTGCCAGGCCATCCGGATGAAAAGCCCGCCATAATGGCCAAAATCAGCCGGCCACCAGTCCTGGGAGTCGGTCATCAAATTATGGAGGTCTTTTTTTAGGGCTTTATAATCTATGCTTTTGAAAGCTTCTGCATAATTAAAATCCTCACCCATAGGGTTAGATAATGGAGAGTTTTGCCTAAGGATTTTGAGATTTAACCGATTAGGCCACCAGTCTTGGTTTTGCATCCCCCCTCCAGCAGCCTTTTTAGGTGGGGTTCCGGAAAAAGGGCATTTACTTGCCCGGTTAACATCATAAGAATTGGATTGTTGATTTGGGTTATTTTCCATTTTTTGAGATTGGTTTATTGTTCATACAAATTATCTAAATCTGAAATGTGGATCCTTGGATAATTCAAATCTGATATCCTATTAATTTAAAGATTTATGATCATTTCACCAATTAATTGAATCCTTTGAATATCATCCTGAGCCATTAATATGGTTATTTCATAACCCAGACATTTTCAAAATGATGTACCGGAAAGGGAATTCTGTCTTTACATATGAAAAATCAGTTAATTTTATGTGTGTTTTCATTCCCTAAAACGGTTAGGGGTTCAAAAAAAAAATGGAAATGCTTACCCTAAGTTAATTTCCTTTGTACATCGTAAAATGTACCCATAAACTGTTAAGAAATTCTCCCAAATACCATAAACCTCCTTTTCTTCCCGATTTTTTCAATGACAGTTTGCATATTTTTTTATAGCTTGAACCGGAAAAAATAAAGAAACTAAATTTTTGGAAGCCGGGTATCTTTTTACCGGCTTCTGCTTTAATAGAACAGTCAGGAAAAAAAAGGCGGAAAACCTTTTCATCAGCCCATGTTCCTGCAACCTCGAGATTTATGGGAGATTTGATCATTGATTTTAGTAATTGGATTTGGGGCCAACCTTTATTGTACCTTCTAATGGGAGGTGGCTCTTTATTGTTTTTATATTCCGGCTTTTTGCCCTTTACAAAATTTGGGCACGCATTAAGGATAGCTGGGGGGAAGTTTGATGATCCAAATGCCATTGGGGATATCACCTCCTTGCAAGCCCTATCCTCAGCAGTTGCTGCCACCGTTGGACTGGGGAATATCAGTGGGGTTGCTCTGGCTATCAGTACAGGAGGCCCGGGTGCCATATTTTGGATGTGGGTTTCTGCATTTGTCGGCATGGCTACCAAATATTTTACCTGTACCCTGGCCCTTATGTACCGTGGCAAAGACAGTTCTGGGCATTTACAAGGAGGGCCGATGTATGTGATAGAAGAGGGCATGGGTAAAAAATGGAAACCATTAGCGGTTATCTTTTGCCTGGCCGGGATTATGGGACTTTTGGCTATATTTCAGGCCAATCAATTGACAGATGTGATCAGGGTCGTGATGTTGAAACCTTATGGCCTGGATAAAGGAAACCTTACTAGGTGGATCCTTGGAGTTTCCATGATGGTTTTGGTGGCCGTTGTAATCTTGGGGGGGATCAAAAGGATTGCTTCAGTGGCCTCCAGACTCGTTCCATTTATGGTAACCTTATACTTTGTAAGTGTTTTGATTATCCTTTTCAAATTCAATGATCAGGTGATTTCATCCCTTTTATTTATCATAGAAGATGCTTTTACCGGTAAAGCAGTGATGGGTGGGGCTGTGGGAGCGGTAATTGTCACCGGAGCCAGAAGAGCTGCCTTTTCCAACGAGGCAGGAATTGGTACGGCCCCTATGGTCCATGGGGCATCCAAAAATTCAGAACCAGTGAGGGAAGGTTTGATTGCCATGTTGGGGCCATTTATTGATACCATAATAGTATGTACTTTGACGGCTTTGACCATAATGGTTACCGGAGTCTGGCAAAGTGGGGAAAAGGACGGTGTGCTGATGACTCTTTCTGCATTTGAAAGTGGTATTCCCGGGGCTGGAAAATATTTCCTTATGGTTGCTGTACTGGTTTTTGCTCTTTCTACCATGTTTACCTATTCCTATTACGGACACAAATGCTTCGGCTATTTGTTTGGCGCCAACAGGGCAGATTATTATAATTATTTCTACCTGATTACCATAGTGGGTGGAGCAGTAGTTTCATTAAAAGTGGTGATGAGTTTTGTGGATGGAATGTATGCCATCATGGCTTTTCCCACGATGATATCCGCTTTGTATTTGGCTCCCAAGGTCAGGGATGCCACAAAAGATTATTTTTGGAGAATGAAAAATCTGAAAAAATGAAAATCCTGGTAGCACCCAATGCTTTCAAAGGAACCATTGAGGCAGACCAGGCTGCAATTATTATCCAAAAAGCCATTGAATCTGCAATTCCTGATGCCCAAACAAACTTAGCCCCTATAGCTGATGGGGGAGATGGTACCTGTGATTTGCTAGCCAGTTCCCTGTGTGTACAGTCTTTGGAAATTATTGCATTGAATGCAATTGGAAAGCCTGTTACCGGGAAAGTGTATTTTGACACGGGTAAAAAAGTTGCCTATTTGGATGTTTCTACGGTATCAGGGATAAAATGGCTTGAAGCTTATGAACGGGATGCAAAGGTGACGAGCAGTTATGGTACAGGGGAATTGATTAAAAAACTGAGTGAATTAGGAATAAACCATATCGTTTTGGGGCTAGGGGGAAGTGCTTCGGTGGATATGGGAACAGGGATTCTTAGGGCTTTGGGATTTCTTTTTTTGGACCAAAATGGAAGGGAAATTCCCCAATTTAGTCTAGGTTTTTTATCCCGGATTGCCCACATACAAAGGCCTCCAAGAAACTATAAACTAAGTTTTACTTGCCTCTGTGATGTCAATAATTACTTTTTTGGGGAAAAGGGAGCCATACCAGTTTTTGGCCCACAAAAAGGATTATTGGAAGATGATTTAAAGGAATTTGAAAAGGGTTCAATAAGGGTTTTCGAATTGCTGAAAAAGAAATCTATTCGGAAGCTAGCTGATCAACCAGGTTTTGGAGCGGCTGGAGGAATTGCCCTGGGCTTGAGTGCCTTTTTTCCCGTGGAGGTATTCCCTGGAGCAACCTACTTTTTTGAACAGGTCCATATGGAAGCAAAAATAAAAGAAGCGGATTTGGTGATTACAGGGGAAGGCCATTTTGATGCCCAATCAGCTGCTGGAAAAGGCCCATTTGAATTGTTACAGTTGGCCAAAAAATGTAATAAAAAAACAATTTTAATAACATCCGGTGAAGAGGGAAAAGAAAGTGGTTTTTATAAAGTGATCACATTACCTGCATTGAAAGAGGGCCAGGGAAATATTAAAAAGGAAGCGGAAAATAATTTAGAGCAAAAAGTAAAGGCATTTTTTAAGGGGGGGCATTCAAAAAAAATTGAATGCCAAAATAAAAATTAAAGAGGAATCCTATGGATTCCCCTTTAGAGATTTGATTTGACTCTGGTTCAAATTCTGGGTTTATTCGGCGTCAATAGTCAAAGAATAAATGCCTTTATCCTTACTTAGGTCTTCACCATTAGCTTTTATTTCTGTAAAGGGATGACTGGTACAGCCTTCTTCCACCACTTTTTCCGCCACAATATTCAAGTTAATGGTAGTTTCTTCTGAAATCTCCAGGAAAAATTCATCTTATTCTGCCAGGCTTTCTTCAGAAAGGGATAAACTTTCAATATAGGAAGGGCCTTCCTCCTGAGTTTGGAAGTTAAATTCCACCTCCTCTTCATTTTCATCTATATTGATAAAATAAATTCGAATGTTTTCAGGGTTAAAGGCAGGTTCTTCACCTCCATAAATATCTTCCCCGTCAACATTTATCAAGGTCAATTTGAAAGACTCAGGAGGAGAAAAGCATTCATCCTCATTTTCACAGGAAACTAAAGTAGTTGCCACAATTCCAGTTAATAAAAAGGAAAAAAGATTTTTAAATGTAAATTTCATGATAAAGTATTTCTTTTTGTAAATGAAAAAAATGGTGGCGCGCTCACTGAAAACCAGACGGGGAATATGGAAGGAGTGTCACAACATGTATGAAATTATTTGAAAAAAAATTAAATTTTAAATTGTATTTTGCTGGTTGTCAGCAATAAAAAATCCCTTGGGAAACTTTTGCCAAGGGATGTTATTGAAATGGATGGATTAACCTTTTTCCTCTACTTTACCATTAGCATGCTTTGCAAACCGACCTTTTTCTTTGGGGTGGGTAGGTTCATTATTGGGCCAGGGCCAACCTCCAAATTGGGTGTTTTGAAAATCCCGAATGGCTTCATAAATCTCATCCATATTATTCATAACAAAGGGGCCATGTTGAACTACAGGTTCACCAATTGGTTTGCCTTGCAAGAATAACAATTCCGCAGGTTCCTCTCCATTGACAAAGCTGATAGCTTTGTCCCCTTGTAAATCAATAGAATGCCCTTCCGGAATTTCGTAACCCTCAGTATTGAGCTTGTCCCCTTTATAGAAAAACAAACTTCTATTGGCTTCTTTTACAGCTGCTGGCAAGGTCCATTTTGCATATGGTTCCACCTTGATGGTCCAGATGGCTACATGGTTTTCAGGGTCAGCAGCCCAAGAATCCGGATTAGGAGGGAGGGCCTGGGTTTCGCCAATTTTCCCAGCCACCACTTTTATCTTTGTTTTCCTTCCTTCTTCATCCGTAATGGTATGTACTGGAATATCTTCTGCCCATAACATTTTGAAATGGGGAGAGACATTCTTGCTAGCTTTGGGCAAATTGAGCCAAAGTTGGAAAAGCAATAATGGATTTTCTTTGTCCTGGTTCAACAAAGGAAACATCTCACTATGCATCACACCCTTTCCAGCAGTCATCCATTGCACATCTCCCTGTCCAAACCTACCAGCGGCTCCAAGAGAATCGGAATGGTCTGCCAATCCTTTTTCCACCAAAGTCACCGTTTCAAAACCTTTATGTGGGTGGGCTGGGAACCCCGGAACTTTGGAGCCATGATACATTCGCCAACCATCTTTAATGGTGAAATCCTGACCAATATTCCTGCCTTCCAAGGAAGCTTTGGGGCCCAGGTTTTCATTGCCCTCAGGGTATTGGTCCAAATGGTAGGCACAAAACAAAAATGGGTCCTGGGTTTGCCATTGGAAACCTAATTGCCTGATCTTTTTTATGGCTTCATTTTGGGAATTGTTCATGATAAAGTCCTTTTTTTAATTTATATGTATATACATGTATTTTAGTGAAAAGGTTTCACAAAGTTGATTTTTTTGGATTATTTCAGTTTTTATTTATTGTTCTTCCCCAGAAAAGTGGAAACCTTTTTTAAACCTCCTCCGGAACCTGCAAAAGGATTTTGCCAATATGCCTGCTGCTTTCCATCAGTTCATGGGCCTTTGCGGCCTCTTGTAGGGGAAAGGTCTTATAAATGATGGGCTTGATTTTTTCCGGGAAAAATGGCCAAACTTGGTTTTTTAAGTTTTGGGCTATTTTGGCTTTATACGCCACTGGCTTTGCCCTAAGGGTGCTTCCAGTCAGTACAAGCTGCTTTTTCATGATTTGAAGTAAATCCACTTCCCCTATTTTTCCTTTCATGGAATTGATCATGACCAACCGCCCTTTTGGGCGTAGGATCCTGATATTTTTGGCTGCATATGAACCACCGATCATATCCAGGATAATATCCACTCCATCATTGCCTGTTGCCTTGAGAATTTCTTCTTCATAGTCTTCCTCTTGGTAATTGATAGCTTTTTCCGCTCCCAGTTTTTCACAAAAATTACATTTCTCCTTTGTTCCCGCAGTAACAAAAACTTTTCCTCCAAGGGCTTTGATCATCTGAATGGCTGTTACCCCAATCCCGCTGCTTCCTCCATGGACCAAAACGGTTTCCCCGTTTTGGAAATCGGCTATATCAAATATATTATTCCAAACAGTAAAAAAGGTTTCCGGCAATGCAGCAGCATCTATTAGGGAAACCCCACCAGGAATGGGAAGGCATTGCTCTGCAGGTGCCTGGACATATTCTGCATAGCCTCCTCCCGCAATCAGTGCACAGACCTCATCTCCTAATTTCCATTTATTCACTCCATCCCCTATGGCGGTGATGGTCCCGGAAACTTCCAAACCAGGAATATCGGCAGGAACTCCGGGAGGAGCAGGGTAATACCCTTTCCTTTGAATGACATCAGGTCTGTTTATGCCCGCAGCTTTGACTTTAATCAAGACTTCTCCTGGCAGGGGTTTGGGGACAGGCTTTTCCTGAATTTGTAAAACTTCGGGTTTCCTGGCTGAGAAATAACTATGGCTTTCATAATATCTGTTTCTTAAAACGATAAAGTTAGGTTTTGAAAGATAAAGT
This sequence comes from Echinicola jeungdonensis, assembly GCF_030409905.1. Classification (NCBI taxonomy): domain Bacteria; kingdom Pseudomonadati; phylum Bacteroidota; class Cytophagia; order Cytophagales; family Cyclobacteriaceae; genus Echinicola; species Echinicola jeungdonensis. The sequence continues at coordinate 375,747 of NZ_JAUFQT010000001.1, read as the reverse complement.
TCAAACTGCATCAAGGGTTGATCATTAAGAGGCCGTTCAAAAGAAAAGATAAAGGTTAACCTTCCTTAACTTTTTTGTGAGTCGCTTTAAAAAAACAGACTCTTTTATTTTAAAGCAACTCTTTTGAATCAAGTACATATTTAATAATAAAAAGCCCCATTAATTGGTATCTATTCAATTGAAATTAAATAATTTTTATTATTATATATGTATATCCGCAATGACACCAGTAGCCAAATAAATTAAAAGTGACAGTTAGTGTCAATAGCTTTAGTTAAGTTATTACTCTGTATAAATTGGGTCAAAATAAACGGTTTTGACCATGAATATAATCAACTTCATTAATCGGTTTCCTGACGAGTCTTCCTGTATTAAGTTCATTAGAGAACAAAGGACAAAATCGGGCATCATTTGCAAACGGTGCAGCTGTAACCGTCATTATTGGCTTGAAAACAAGAAGTCCTTTCAATGTGCTTCATGTGGGTTCAGGACCAGCATCAAGAGTGGTACTGTTATGGAAAACAGCAACCTTCCAATTAGGACCTGGCTGCTGGCCATGACCTTCATAACCGCCACTAAGAAGAGCTTCAGTGCCTCAGAGCTACAAAGGCAGCTTGGGATGAAGCGGTATGAACCTGTTTTCAGGATGTACCATAAACTCAGGAAGGTCATGGGACAACGCGATGATATCTATAGGCTTGAGGATATGGTAGAATATGATGAGGCCTTTGTAGGAAAAGCCACCAAAGCCAAATCCCAAAACAAGCTCAAAAGAGGCAGGGGCAGTCAAAAACAGTCCATTGTAGCGGTAATGGCCGAATCGACAGTTTTAGAAAACCCTGAATCCGGAAAGCTTGAAAAGAGCTGTAGATATTTTAAAATGAAGAAGATAAAGAACTTAGAGGCAAAAACAGCCCAAGGTCTGGTCAAAGAATTCATTGATCAGGACTCAGTGCTTCAAACAGATAAGAGTACCACCTTCTCAGATCTGGGTGACTGTATTGAGGTTCATGTCAGAGAGGTCTCTGGAACTGATAAAGGCCATTTTAACCTCAAATGGGTTCATATAGCCATAAGTAATTTAAAGAAACAGCTGCAGACATACCATATGATAAGTGAAAGGATGATGCAAAACTATCTTGATGAGTTTAGTTATAAGCTCAACAGAAAATATTTCGGTCAAAAACTTTTTGACCGGCTCATTATTGCTTCCATTTATCCTTACTGGCATGATTGCGGATAATCATATTATTATATAATGTTTTAATGGTTTAGGATGTTTTTGAGGGATTATATGGTTAATCCCGGTAAAACAGATGGTTTATAATTAATTGTTTCGTAGTTGAATAATAATATATTTGTTAGGGTATGAACCGAATAAAAATCACTGACTGTTTATGGAAAATTTGATATACGTTGTCCCTGCACTGGGGATATTGGGTTTAATCGTAATGGCCTTCAAATCGGCCTGGGTCAATAACCAGCCAAAAGGAGAGGAGACCATGGTTGAATTATCCCACCACATTGCCAAAGGGGCCATGGCATTTTTAAAATCCGAATGGAAAGTTCTTTTTTACTTTGTGGTCATTGCCGGATTAATATTGGCCTGGTCAGGTACTCTTGTTGAAAATTCCAGTCCGGTAATTGCAGTATCATTCGTTATAGGGGCTTTTTTATCTGCCTTTGCAGGTTTCATTGGAATGCGAATCGCCACCAAGGCTAATGTAAGGACCACTGAAGCTGCTAAGGGAAGTTTAAAACAAGCCCTTAAGGTTTCCTTTACTGGCGGATCAGTAATGGGCCTGGGGGTTGCCGGTTTGGCGGTCTTGGGGATGGGCTCTCTTTATTGTTTTTTATAATGTATATGTTCTTTCCACCAATGGAAATGTCAATGGTTTGGAAATGGAAAAAGCATTGGAAGTATTGGCAGGCTTTTCCCTTGGTGCAGAGTCCATTGCGCTTTTTGCCCGAGTAGGTGGGGGAATTTACACCAAAGCAGCTGATGTAGGGGCTGATTTGGTTGGGAAAGTGGAAGCAGGGATTCCAGAAGATGATGTGAGAAATCCTGCCACGATAGCAGATAATGTGGGGGACAATGTGGGAGATGTTGCAGGTATGGGTGCTGATCTTTTTGGTTCTTATGTGGCCACCATACTTGCTTCCATGGTATTAGGAAGAGAAATTGTTTCCAATGATCAAATGGGGGGAATTGCTCCCATTTTATTGCCATTGGTCATCGCCGGTCTGGGGTTGACTTTTTCTATTATTGGAACCCTGTTTGTTAAATAAAAAAATGAGGAAGATAGTGTTCAGGCTGCCTTAAATAAAGGAAATTGGATTTCTATAATTTTGACCGTTGCCGCTTCCTATTTTTTGATTGATTTTATGTTGCCCGAAGGAGAGTTGGTAATGCTGAGAAATGAATCTTATACCTTTACCAAAATGGGGATATTTGGGGCTGTTTTTATTGGATTGGTAGTGGGGGCCTGATGAGTGCAATTACAGAATATTATACGGCTATGGGCCGAAGACCGGTTAATAGTATTATAAAGCGTTCATCCACCGGCCATGCAACCAATATCATTGGTGGACTTTCAGTTGGAATGGAGTCCACTGGTTTACCAATTTTGGTTTTGGCCTCAGGGATATATGCTTCTTTTTTAAGTGCAGGCTTTATGGAGTTGCCATTGCAGCTGCCGGTATGATGGCCACCACTGCCATGCAGTTGGCCATTGATGCCTTTGGGCCGATTGCGGATAATGCAGGAGGAATTGCAGAAATGTCCGGTTGTGATAAAAAAGTCAGGGAAAGAACCGATATTCTGGATGCGGTCGGAAATACCACCGCTGCCACTGGTAAAGGATTTGCCATTGCTTCAGCTGCATTGACTGCCTTGGCTCTTTTTGCGGCCTATGTGGGGTTAGCTGGGATTAATTCTATTGATATTTATAAGGCGGATGTTTTGGCCGGTTTATTTGTAGGAGGCATGATCCCATTTATTTTTTCATCCTTAGCCATTGCGGCAGTGGGACGTGCTGCCATGGATATGGTCAATGAAGTCCGTAGGCAGTTCAGAGAAATTCCTGGAATAATGGAATACAAGACCAAGCCAGATTACAGCAAATGTGTGGAAATATCCACCAAAGCCTCCATACGGGAAATGATTGCTCCTGGAGCCATTGCCTTGCTTGTTCCTATTATTATTGGATTCAGTTTTGGCCCAGAAGTTTTGGGGGCTCCTTGGCAGGAATTACGGTATCAGGGGTTTTGATGGGAATTTTCCAAAACAATGCAGGTGGTGCCTGGGACAATGCCAAAAAATCCTTTGAAAAAGGGGTGGAGGTCAATGGTAAAATGGAATACAAAGGATCTGAGCCTCATAAGGCTTCCATCACAGGAGATACTGTTGGGGATCCTTTTAAAGATACCTCAGGACCTTCCATGAATATTTTGATCAAGTTAACCTCCATCGTTTCCCTGATCATTGCACCACATATTTCTAATCACGATGGCCATTCAATGGCCAAAGAAAATATGGACGAAAAAACGATTAAAATTGAAGCAGTTGATCAAAAGAAAAAAGTCGAAGAAGCCATGTTGATAGAATAAGGTTAATCGGTTAATTGCCCCCATTTCTTTGGAATGGGGGCTTTTTTAATTTAAGCCGTTTAATTTTTTACCGATAGTCAAAAATTTAGGTGAAGATGAAAATTCAACATTGATCCGTGGCTTAGGTGTTTGTCGGACCCTGGTGGGCTTACAATTTAAAGCTTGGTCAAAAACTCCCTGAATTCCACGGTATCAAAATTACTCATGCCTTCCCTGTAAAAAAACAATCTTTCCTTCCTTATTGACCACGAGGGTGGTGGGAATGGATTGACTATGTAATGATGGGGATATCCTACCAATTGCCTGGAAAACTGGAAAGCCGAAACCCTCAGCATCCACATATTTTTCGCTCTTATTGAAATCATCATCCAAAGCCAACATCAAAAATTCTAAATTTTCTTGGTCTTTTACCTTTTCATAAAGGGAAGCAATATGGGGCATTTCAGCCCGGCAGGGAGCACACCAAGTTGCCCAAAGATTTATAAATAAGGTCTTTCCTTTATAATCCTTTAAATCAATGAGTTTTCCATTCCTATCTTTGAGTTGGCCTTGATAAATGAAACCGTGATTGGCCTTTTCATTTTTATCAGTATCTGGGTTAAAAAGACGGTGGACAAAATCACCGATTGGATTGTTCCTGCAATGGGGGTAATCCATCCTGTGAAATACAAAATTCCAAGAATGCCCAACATTATACCCCAACTTTTTAATTCCTTTTTCCAATTTACCATATTTGAGCAGTTTACCCTTTGAACTTTTTTATGCTCCTTTTGAGATATCAAAGTTATATTTTGATTTACAAAACCTTAGTGACAATGGTTACAATAAAATCAAAATCCTTTCAGAAAACTGTACGATAAACTTTAAATTGCAAATCTGATTTTAGAAGTCCTTATTTAAAGTTTATGAATATCAATCATTATTTAAAAATAGCTGAAGAGCTGAATGTCAGGCAAAAACAAGTGTCTGATACCATTGAGTTGTTGGATGGTGGGGCAACTGTTCCTTTTATATCCCGGTACCGGAAAGAAGTTACTGGTTCCTTGGATGAAGTGCAGGTAGCTGCCATAAGGGACCGAGTACAACAATTAAGGGACCTAGATAAAAGGAGGGAAGCGATCCTAAAATCCATCAAGGACCAGGAAAAACTGACTCCGGAGTTGGAGGATAAGATCAATGCGGCTGAAACCATGGCTGCTTTGGAAGATCTTTATTTGCCTTATAAACCAAAAAGAAGGACCAAAGCCACTATTGCCAGGGAAAAAGGCCTGGAACCTTTAGCTGAAAAAATATTTGAGCAGGAACCAATTGATTTACAAAAAGAGGCCGATGCATTTGTGGATGAAGAAAAAGAGGTGCCTGATGCGGAGGCCGCCTTGCAAGGGGCAAGGGATATTATTGCAGAATGGATCAATGAAAATGCGGAGTTAAGGAAAAAGATGAGGGATCTTTTCATTGAGGAAGGAAAGTTTGTTTCCAAAGTAATTCCCGGAAAGGAAGAGGAGGCCATTAAATATAAAGATTATTTTGACTGGTCAGAGGATATTAAAACTGCGCCATCCCACAGGGTTTTGGCTATGAGAAGGGGAGAAAAAGAATTGTTCCTGATGTTGGACAGTTGTCCAGAAGAAGTGGATGCTTTGGCTTTGATGGAAGGATTAGTGGTCAAAGGAAACAATACCTGTACAGAACAAGTGAAATTGTCCATAAAAGATTGCTATAAAAGGTTGTTGAAACCTTCAATGGAGACCGAAGTCCGCCTTTATACCAAAAAGAAAGCAGACGAGGAAGCCATCAAAGTATTTACTGAGAATCTTCGCCAACTATTGTTAGGGGCTCCATTGGGAGAAAAATCAGTGATGGCCATTGATCCAGGGTTTAGGACAGGCTGTAAATTGGTTTGTTTGGGGCCACAAGGACAATTGCTGCATTATGACGCCATTTTTCCACATGAACCCCAAAGGAAAGTGGCTGAATCCGGAGCATTGGTTAAGCATTTGGTGGAAAAACACCAGGTTAATGCCATTGCCATTGGAAATGGAACCGCCGGCCGGGAAACAGAGCAGTTTATTAAATCACTGGGCCTTCCAAAAGAAGTCCTGGTGGTAATGGTCAATGAAAGCGGAGCCTCCATTTATTCTGCATCAGAAGTGGCCAGGGAAGAATTTCCTGATCATGATTTGACCGTAAGAGGTGCAGTTTCCATTGGTAGAAGTTGATGGACCCATTGGCGGAGCTGGTGAAAATTGACCCCAAGTCAATCGGGGTAGGGCAGTATCAGCATGATGTAGATCAGACGGCTTTGAAGAATTCCTTGGATGACACAGTGATGAGTTGTGTGAATGGAGTAGGAGTGGAGGTCAATACTGCTTCTAAGCAGCTGTTGACATACGTATCCGGTTTGGGGCCATCTTTGGCCCAGAATATTGTCAATTACAGAAATGAAAATGGACCATTCAAAAGTAGGGAGGAAATCAAAAAAGTCCCCAGGCTGGGAGAAAAGGCCTATGAGCAAGCAGCAGGTTTCCTAAGAATCCAAAATGCGGAAAATCCATTGGACCGAAGTGCTGTCCACCCGGAAAGATACGAGCTGGTTCAAAAAATGGCCAAGGATATCCAGGCAGAAGTTGCGGATTTGATAAAAAGCCAGGAATTGCGGGGTAAAATCAGCCTGAAAAATTATGTTACTGATTCCGTAGGATTGCCTACTCTCCAGGATATTATGGAGGAATTAGCCAAACCGGGAAGAGATCCAAGGGAAACTTTTGAGGTATTCAGCTTCCAGGAAGGGGTCAATGAAATGAAGGACCTGAAAGTTGGTATGAAACTTCCGGGTATTATAACCAATATCACCATTTTGGAGCTTTTGTAGATGTTGGAGTTCATCAGGATGGGTTGGTGCATTTGAGCCATTTGGCAGACCGCTATGTGTCCGATCCCAACGAAGTGGTGACCGTAAATCAAAAAGTGGAAGTTACCGTTGTTGATGTGGATTTGAATCGAAAAAGGATTGGTTTGAGTATGAAATCAGATCCTTTTGCTGAAGAGGAAAAGGAAAACCACAGGGCAAAAGAAAAGCAAGGGAAAAGGAACCAGAAGGAGATTTAGCCGCCAAATTGGCCATGCTAAAAGGAAAGTTTAATGGTTAATCAAATAGTTAAAAAAAAACCCCCAAAAATGGGGGCTTTTTTATTAACTATTTATCTTTTTAGAAATTGAAAATGGAAAAAGAGGCATTGTTTGTTTAAAAATTATACCGGGCACTGAGCAATAAAATCCTGCTTTCCCTTTTGTAAACAAATTCCTGGGAAAAGGTGCTGGATTCATTGTACCCTGCAAATTGTCGGGTATTGAAAACATCTCTCAAACTCAAAGAAAGCATTCCTTTTTTATCAAAAAAGCCTCTTTTCAAACTGGCATCCACATTGTACCTGGCCAGGTCTCTACCCTGGGCTTCAATTTCCGGGGATTCATAATTTCCAACCCATTGGAGGCTAATATCATAAGGCAATTTGAAATCACTGGTCAATTTGCTGTTCCAGGAAAAGCCATTGTTTACAAATTCTTCCCCGAGATTTGACCCATCCACTTTGATCTGGAAAAGCGAAACACTTCCATTAATACTCCACCACTCAGTCAGGTCAGCAAGCCCAATTAGCTCCAATCCAAAAGCTTGGGCTGTATTTAGGTTATCGGGCTGCCTGTAGGTAATTCCATCCTCAATCATGGCTATATAATCCAATTGCCCGTCCACATGCCTGTAAAATATATTGGTGGTCAAGCTGGATTTTTCAAAATTGACCATATGGCCCAATTCCATGGAATGAATCAATTCAGGTTGAAGATTGGGGTTCCCGCGTCTTACATTCAGGGAGTCGGTAATATCCGGAAATGGATTCAATCTCCATGCGGTTGGCCGGTCAATTCTCCTGCTATAGGTGAATTTTATGGAATTCTTTTTATCTAATTTGTATAGGGCCTGCAAACTGGGGAACAGGTTTAGATATTTTTGGTTGTTTTCCTCATTGGTATTGTATAGCAGGCTGTTGACTATGGTCTGTTCTGCCCGGGTCCCTACCGAGATATCAAACTTTTCAGAACTTCTGGAGTAAATAAAATATGCCGCATAAATTTGATCCTCGTAAAGGAAATGGTTGCTGACATCCGAATCTTCCTGGAATGCACCATTTTCTAATTGATAAAACTTATAGTCATTATCGAATTTCCTCAAAGTAGTTTTAAGTCCCGATTCAAATTTTGAATTTTCATTGAAAGGGTGAATATAATCGGCCTGAATAACAGTTGTGTACCTTTTTTCATCAGTCGATGCTTTTTGTTGGCCATTTAAATTTTCAGGTAAAGCTTCCGAGGCATTTCTGTAAATATCAATTTCCTGGGTTTGGTACTGGTTTCGGTAGGAATTGCTGAGATTTACCCTAAATTTCCGGTCCTTATCCTCAAATGTCCTTTCATAAATCAGGGCATTGTCAATTCCTTTATCATCCTCAGATTCAATATTTCCCCTTACATACTCCAACTCAATGTCCTGAGTGTTATTGTCTTCTAACCTGGAGTACACCTGGTTGTTTTCTACTTCGTGACCAGTATTGAAAACGCCCTCATAGCTAATGATATTCTTACCAAAGAAATAATCTCCCCCAAAGTTAAAGTTGTGGTCATTACTTGTTTCTCTGTAGTCCCCCTCTTGAAAGAGGGTTTCTTCGTCCGCAAAAATTTCCCTTCTGGTTTCACTTTGGCCTATCCTTTTCCAGTTTCTAAAATTATAACCGCCATATATATTAAATGCTGAGGAACGATGGTTGATTCTTGCACCTGTATTAAGCCGGTTTCTGGTGCCATAAGTCAATTCCACCCCCCCATGTGTTCCCAGGTCATCCCCTCTTTTTAGGATAATATTGATTACGCCCCCTTCAGCCTCAGCATCATAACGCGCATTCGGATTATTAATAATCTTAATTTGATCAATGGCACTGGCCGGAAGTTGATCCAGATTTTGTGTTAATGAAGAGTTTCGCCCATTGATCAAAATATTGGTGCCGGAACTTCCCCTTAATGAAATGGAACCATCATCGGAAACCGTAACGGAGGGTGTATTACGCAATATGTCCAAAAGTGTACCTCCCATATTAGAAAGGTTGTTACTGGGATTGATGACGATTCCTTCTACATCTGTTCGCATGGGAATACTTTGGGATTGGACCACTACTGCTTCCAAATCCTGATTTTCGGATGTTAGAGTCACATTACCTAGGTTCTTGTTATTATCAAGAGAAATATTGGGAATCAATTTATTTTGGTAGCCTACCAAATAAAATCTTAAATCATAATTACCCTTTGGGGCTTTTAGGATGAAGGTTCCCTTTTCATCTGTTTGGGTAAAAGCCACGCTCTTTTCTTCATCTACCCTAAAAAGCGCTACTTGGGCAAAAAGTAATGGTTCTTTTGTTTCCCCATCAATGATTTTGCCATCAAGTTGAACTTGTTGGGCAAACCCTAAGCTGGGAAAAATAAAAGCCAAAATTAAAATAATTAAGTTTACTTGCTTCATCCTGAATATTGGTTTATAAAATAACCAACCAATATTAGGGGGTAAAGGTTTAGGTTGGAGGATGGTTTTGGATTAATGGGGAAATAGGCTGATTTGTGGTAGAAAAATAATAATGATCCTTTGGGTGAAAGCTGGTTAAATAAGTAGTTTTGTTTTTTTTGAGACAATTTGTGTCGTAAAAATGTTTGTTTTATGATCCTGTTTTTGTTTGTTTGGTAAACATTGTTACTTTAGTAACATCAAAGTTTATAAAAATAGCAATGTTTATGGAAAAGGCACCAAAAATTAGAATCGTTAGTAAACAATTGGCCTCTGGAAATCACCAGGTGAAATTTTTTGTAGAGGATGAAATGCGTCCCAGGTATGGTTATTTATTAGTTAAGGGTAACCGACTTGTAGGGGAGGTAATAGCTGAAATAAGGGAAAGAATGGAAATGATGGAGAAATCAACAATAGATCTTCACCGTTTTTCATTTAAAAATACCTGGCAAGATGACCACAATTTTTATCTCTACAGTGCCTAAACAAAATCGATATGTTATTGGGGAAAAATTTAAAATACCTTCGTAAATCAAAATCCATGACCCAGGAGATGTTGGCTGAGCGTTTGGGTATCAAAAGGACAATGATTTCTGCTTATGAAGATAACCGATCGGAACCGAAGTTGTCCACTTTAAAGATTTTATCTGAAATTTTTTCAGTTTCCCTGGATGAATTGCTCCAACATGATATACAGTCAAAAGGAAGGAAGGCCACCCAAAAAAAGGATATTAAGATCCTCACCGTTTCTCTGGATCAGGAGGAAAATGAGAATATAACCATGGTGGAGCATAAAGCATCTGCTGGTTACCTCAATGGTTTTGCAGATCCAGAATACATGCAAAAGTTACCTTCTTTTCATTTGCCCAATTTGTCCAAAAATGCCACTTACCGGGCTTTTGAAATCAACGGTGACAGTATGTTGCCACTGGTATCAGGAACCATAGTAATTGGGGCTTACGTGGAGCAATTGTCCGATATCAAAAGCGGAAAGACTTATATACTAATCACAGAATCAGAAGGTGTGGTTTATAAAAGAGTATTTAATTATCTGGAGGAAAATGGAAAATTATTTTTGGTGTCCGACAATGACTTGTATAAGCCTTATGAAGTTTTAGGGACTGATGTCCAGGAAATTTGGGAGGCCAAAGCATTTATTAGTACCGATTTTCCTAACCCCAAAGACAAAACCCAACCAACAACTTTGGAGGATATAGCGCAAATGATTGGAGAACTGAGGTCTCATATAGTGAAAACCAAATAATATTTTATTTCGCGGATGGGAAAAGGTGCTTTTAAATGCTGGAAAATTGTTTTAAATTATTCCTATTAATTCCCAGGAAAACTGTGATGGTATATTCTAGCCCTGCTTGGTTTGGCAGGAAATAAATCTTTATGGCTTAAAATAAAAGTCTCATGAAACTTGGCGTTTTTTCTGTGAGTCTTAATGTCAAAGACCTGAAAGCATCAAAATCCTTTTATGAAAAATTGGGTTTTACTGTTTTTGGTGGCGATATGTCCCAAAATTAC